>NZ_JAWDKA010000004.1 GCF_032714615.1 Methanorbis furvi | reverse complement strand
CAGCCCCAACAACCTCTTCCACTCCCCCCCTCACCGCATCACTCAATCCCTCTCCCTCCCCCATCCACTCAGGCTGCACCCCGACAACCACAACTCTCCCCGCAGCATCCGCCAAAAACTGCACCAGATGTGAAAGCGCCATCATATGCGTACCAATCGCAGTATCATGAATCCTCTCCTCAGAAATCCTCCTAACCGAACCGGGCAAAAGCCCCATCTCCGCCGCATCCACAATCACCAATAACTCAGGATGAATCCTGCGCACCAGTCCGGTAAAATTCTCCGGCGCCGTCCCGCAGTTGTAGGCAGTAACATCCGGCAGACCTGCTGCAATAATTTTCTCAGCAACAGCAGGCCCTGCTCCGTCATCACCATGCAGAGAATTTCCAACACCGAAAACAACAATCATATCAGAAAAAGAGTGCATCGACCGGGACTCGAACCCGAGTTTAGGCGTTGGCAACGCCTAGTGATAACCACTACACTATCGATGCAAGATTGCACTAAATACAATGACGTAGAAACATAAATAGACGCCGGTTTGTAAGCAGGCGCAACGAACATCAGATATTTCTAGTAATGGAAATATTCAATATAGCTACGACATTGTCACTATGAGGACTGGGGTGGGAGTTCATGACATTATGTGACAAAAAAAGAATAATTAAAATTATTCTCCATCAGAAATATTCTCTTGAAATTCCGCGAATGCGTCCTCAACATATTTTGCATCTTCCTCGTTTATTTTTCCACTGTTTTGATATTTATTTTGAATACTATCAAGGCGTTTTATCCATTTAACTCTTGTTTCTGGTTTGTCTGTGATTTTTGACATAACTGTGAAGGAATTTTCAAATAAATTCCAATTTTCAAGGACAATTCCATGTAAATGAGTCAATGTCATGTGTTTTTGATAGTTTTGACTATAATCTCCTTCCTTTTGGGCAATTTTTGCTACATCTTGGCGAATAGTATTTGGCACTCCTTTTCCCCACCATTCAGAGATATCATCACCGTATTTTTCTTCTAGACTCTGAACTACATATTCTCTAGCACTGTCCGTTAATCTGGAACATATCTCAATTGTTTTTGCGTTTAACTCTATATTTGGCGTAAGTTGAGTTTCTGCATATTTTTTCGCCTCCTCCGGATAAAAGGAAGGAATTTGTTTGTTAATTATGAATATAAATTCATTAACACATTCACTAATACCCCCTTTACCACTGCGTGTTCTCAGATCATTTAACTTAGCCGGTGATGAGGTTTGAAGATAGGAGATCAATGGTTGCAGATATTTATCAAGATCTTGTATAAGTTTTTTTGCTTCCCGATAACTAACATTACCTTCGAATCTTTGAAGTTCTTTGATGAGATAACCTAGCAGTTTCAACGTTGATCTAATACCAGTGTTTGTATTGAGAAAACCACCATCTCTTCCCTCAAGGTCCCATTGGTCTTGCAATCCATTTGATTGCATGAACCGATAATATTCACAGATTACTTTTGAAACGTGATCACATGTCTTTTCATAATTTTCCCAGTACAGTGGCCCATAAGTAATATTTTTTTGACCGGCTTTGGATGTGGGAACACTCCCGATAAGTTTTGTTTCACTTAATACCTCAGTTATATTATTCATTGTAATAGGTTTAGAGCCGTTTGAGGTACCATCATCAATTCTATGATAAAATACAGATGTGTCTTGATCATTTAGCATTAATGCAATTGTAGAATACATTGATTGGAGCCTTTGTTTTGGATAGGGTGACTCACGATTTAATGTAGCATAGAGCGAAAGTAACTGGTTTTTAGGGACACTTTTTTGCTCTCCATTAATATCTACGAACAATTTTGTTTGATACTCTGGCTTAAGATTAACAAAGGCAATTACAGGCAACGTTGCAGTTGATGCCTCAGGAAGATCAGAATAGGCATATAGTCGATGCTGACCGTCAATAATCCATGCCGAGTGATATTTATTTGGGAGATATAGATGCCCCATGATGGCATTTTCATTTTTTGTACCCTGAAATGGTTCAAATTTAAATGATTTTGATTCAGCGTCGAGATTGATAACAATGCTTGTGGGGAAGATACCTCCTGGTTTTTCTTGGATATATTTTGCTATTTTGTTTAGTCTAGATCTTTTTGCGACACGTTGGTACGTTTTGATAGTCTCGTCATTGGTTTTTCCACGATGGGCCAAATAACTTATTTTAAGAAGTTTTTCTGGCTCAATTAAAAAAGAATAAAATATTTGTCCACCCATTTCTCCTTTAATTGCGGGAACTGGAGCGCCGATGAGACCATGTATCTCTTTTCCCTGGAGGAAATCTCCTAAAAACATGTATTTTGCAGAAGATCTAAAATCATCAGCAAGTCTTTGGTAATATTGCATTAAATCAGTATCAATGAGTTTGATGCCAGATTCATTTAACAATATTCTATCAGCATCACTAAGAGAGATATTCTTCAATGCCAGTACCCAAATAACAGTAAATTTATCAGTGATACCCATGTTTTTATAGTGCATATAGATGGATTCATTGATATGTTGGCGCATATCTGCTATTTCAGAAATTGTTCTTCGGATACTCGCATCCTTTGAGGAAGATTTTTGTTCTAATGATGATTTACATTCTATAACAAATATGGTATTATCCTCTCGAGCAAAAATATCAATTTGTTTTGTAATACCAGTATTATATCTGGGTATTTTAAATGAGGGGGACTCTTTATTCAGTTCTGAAAATCCTAGTTTATAGAATATTGACCAGATTTCATCCTCAAATAGTTTCCAAGGTTCCTTATATTTGATGATTTTAACTGAACCCTTTTTTAATTTTCGACTAGATTTTGTTTTTGTCCATCCTTCGTCTTCATATTTTTTGAGGTCAGTATGAGAAATAATCTTTGTTTTATCCCAAATCCTGGCTCGGATTTTTGCTGCCTTATCTAACTCCTCTCCAACAGAAAGTCCCGATAGAGTAAAATCATCACCAATAGATTTCAAAAGAATCGCCTTAATAATATTATGGGGTGGTCTACATATAAGTATATTGCAATATTCTGCTTTATTCCAAATGTCTTAAACATCATTGACTTTTTCTTAAAATTTTAAGAAATAAGAGATATTTGTGGGTTAAATGTATTATTTATATCTGAATTTTTGAGTGATATGGCAAAATTCTTTCTCAAAGAAAAATTAAGTATTAGCTAATTCTAACCAAAAACAATCTTTTAGCTGTTGATATCCTTTTCCCGTCCCTTTTTTACCAATATAATATCTGAAGTCGGAGGTCTCCACAGACCAATCGATATTTTTCAACAATAATACATACGAATAGATGTCTTGCCCATTCAATGGGTCTTTTCCGTCTTCAAGCATTTTATTTAATATATCCACGGAAAGAGAATTCATGGGATACA
Source organism: Methanorbis furvi (assembly GCF_032714615.1). Classification (NCBI taxonomy): domain Archaea; kingdom Methanobacteriati; phylum Methanobacteriota; class Methanomicrobia; order Methanomicrobiales; family Methanocorpusculaceae; genus Methanorbis; species Methanorbis furvi. Next base: position 198,527 of record NZ_JAWDKA010000004.1, on the reverse strand, counting down.
TTCCAATGGTTTTTGTTAGAAGATATCGTTTACTTTCATCAAATGCAAAAGGAAACACAGATTTTATTGCACTCCAATAACCACTCAAAAATTGTAATTTCTGATCCTGAGAATATTCATGGAACACGGTATTATCATAAAGTGGCTTTAGAGATGAAACAAATGAAGTTAATGGAATTGGACGGCGTAACCCACTTATTCCACCTAAACTAATTAACCCGTGAAGTGGTGATCCCTTTTTGTTAAGTTCATTGACAATTGGTACGAGTTCTGCACGCCATTTTTCTTTTTCAATCGCGGGGATCCCTGTGATACCTGCCGCCAACGTTAGATACGCAAGTTCATCTTTTAAGGAAGAATTTACTGATTTTTGTGTTTTATTGATCACGAAAAAGAAAGCACGTTCAATATCGATAGGTCGAATTAATGAGGATTCATCACATTTATGCATTTTTTGTATTATCTGATTTGGATTAATAAGTAATATTGGTATTTCGAATTGCAAAAATTCATTGTATCTCTCCACTATTTTTGATGTATCTTGATTGAATTTGCGAATTTCAGATCTAATTTCATGGAATAATTCAAAAAATCCACCTGTTCTTTGTTGGCCATCGATTAGTACAATATTGCCCGGATATATTGGAGTTTCCATAGTTCCATAGTCATCGCTAATTGGTTGAAATGTCGAATTTCGAACGCTTGCAATGATAGGTGGTACAATAGGGAGGGCACAGTTTTTCAAAAATTCCTTTATTTCCCTGTTTTTTTCTTTTATGCGTTCTCTTTGATATCCTTCAAGTTTTTCTTCGTTCCATTGATCAATCGAACTCATTACAAGAAGTTCAGCAGGATGTATCTTTCCTATAAATAACGGTACATTTTTCTGACTGAACCGTAAAACTGGGATATGGAGATTTTGGCATGAAATTAGCTGCAACCATGTCTCAGAAATCTCAGAATTGTCTCCCTTCATAGCGGAAAGGTACATATCTATTGTTTCAATCTGATTCATAATATTAGTCAAATTCAAAGATTCATGGGAATTTACTTTGAACGAGGATGCAATTTTATCTTCAAAGAATAAGGAAGGGTCATTCCAGCATTTATCACATACATATTGGTCATCACTGTAAGGTCCATGAACTTTATCTAATATCTCGCGACCACAAGACGAACAAATTATTTTCTTCATTTTTCTTTTACCCTCCTTAATTCGAAAGCATCCTCAAATCCAAATGCATTTGTAATTTTATCAACTAGTCCTGTATATGCTGGAAATGCTCCACCATATCCAATGACACGTCTCGCTGCCTGTATTGCTTCAATTTCCTCAATAGTCCAATTGGGTGAAACATAACTGTTTTTTGTGATTGCACGAAGCGGTTCATATCTCATTGGGTAACTAACTGCACCCCAATTTAGAATATCTCTTGTTCGATCAAAAAAATCAGCAGGAGTATCAGTGTAATTAAACAGCGTGTATACAAATATGTTCCGTTTTGAGATACCGGCGTCACTTAATATTTTTATTGCATTGCCAACTGCATCATGGTCTTTTCTTGAGTCATATGCAATTCTGATCGTACTATCTAATTTGAGTCCTGAAATCTGATTTGCTATCTTCTCAGTAATGAGCCTAGCATCGATGCCTTGGTTAAAATCCACCCTTTTATCGTATTCATTTAACTCCTGAAAAATTTCATATTTATGTGGATTCAGTAAAAAATTATTATCAAACAGAATAATGCGTGAGTGTGTTTCAATAATATATTCTTTAATACTACTACGTGTTTTGCATAGTTTTCCTTCTATTTTTGGAACTGCACAAAAACCACATTTCCTACCACACCCACGAGAAGTAAATAAGATGCTTCCATCCCAATCAGGAACTAATGTGTAGTCTAGTGGCATATTTTCGACTTTATCACAAATTCCTGATCTGATCTGATCTGCGCCAGAATATTTCGCATGATCTGGCATGACTGATGCATAAATTCCGCCGAGAATTATTTTTGAAGATGGATGCCACGTTTTGTAATATTTAATGGATTCCCAAACCTGTCTCCATGTCCACGTAAAAAGGCTCGTTACATAGATAATGTCTGGATCATATTCGAGACTTTGACATCCTTGAACGTACTGTACATTGTCTCCTCTCCGTTTATGGTATGTGGAAATTTTGAGTAAACCTACTGGTGGAAACTGAGTATAGTATTTTGGTTGTACTAGCAGAATGTTACGATTTGACATACCTCACACTTGGATAATTAATATGCCGTTATATCAGATATGCTTATGGATCCTGTTCAAATAGGATCTAGCAATGCATGCTTGTTACTAACATAATGAAGGAGAATTGCACAGTACTAGATAATGGGAACAAATACTCATCATAAAAAAATATTATTTAAAGAAGCCGCGCTTCTTTTTCTTCTCATCCTTCGGCGTCTCAGACTCCGAAGAACTCTTTTCCTTCTTCTCTTCTCTCTCTTCCTTTGCAGGTCTCTCCTTTGGAGCATTTCCTTCCGCTGCTAAGAGCTGCTCATACAACTCCCGCTCTGCTGAAGACAGCTTCTTTGGTGTTGCAATCACAATCCTCACCAGAAGATTGCCGAAGTTTCCGCGTCTCCGCACTCCTTCGCCGGGAATCCTCAGGCGTGTGCCGTAAGCAATGCCTGACGGAATCTTCAAAGACACCTTCTTCTTATCCAGCGTCTCGATCTCGACCTCGCATCCGAGAGCTGCCTGCGCCGGAGTAATCTCATACTGAGTTACCAGATCATCATCCTCGCGGTCGAACTTTGCGTTCGATGCGACCCGCACCTCAATATACAGATCCCCGTTTGGAGCCCCGTAGTCTCCGGCCTCGCCGTAACCTTCCATCCGAAGCCGCATTCCGGACTCAATGCCCGGCGGCACATGCACGGTAACCTTTCGCTTGACTTTTGTCCGGCCGGTTCCGTTACATTTTTTGCAGGCCGACTCAGGAATTTTTCCGCGTCCGCCGCAGTTCGGACAAGGGGCCGCAGTCACCATCTGGCCGAAGATAGAGTTTCTTACCTGCTTGATCTGACCGGTTCCGCCGCACTTCGGGCAGGTCGTTGTCTTCTTCGTCGAGCTGCCGGTACCATCACACTCCGGACACTGCTCGGTGTGCATCACTTCAATTTCTTTCTGCGCACCAAACACCGCATCCTCAAGAGTAATCTGGATACGCATCAGCAGATCATCGCCCTGACGGGGGCCGGACCTGCGTCCTCCTCCCCCTCCCCCGCCAAAGAACGAATCAAAGATATCGCCGAACCCGGAGAAGTCAGCAGTATACCCGCCGCCGCCCGGTCCGCCGTAGCTTCCCTTCGAAGCATTCGTGAAGTTGTCGTGTCCTAACTGATCATACTGGTGGCGCTTTCCATCATCCGACAGAACCGAATACGCCTCATTGATCGACTTGAACTTCTCCTCAGCTCCCGCCTCTTTGCAGACATCCGGGTGATACTTCTTGGCGAGGTTGCGGTATGCCTTTTTGATGTCCGTCTCCGTCGCATTGCGGGGAACACCCAAAACATCATAGTACGATTCCGAACCCATTTGTGGTCACCTGAAAAGAAGGGGTTTAGTCCTTCTTTACTTCGTAGTCTGCATCAACCACGTTGTCGTCACTCTTGCCGCAGTCGCCGCTGCAGTCAGGTCCGCATCCTTCGCCAGTCGCACCCTGCTGTGCCTGCTGCTCCTGCTGGACCTTCTGATAAATCTTCGAGGTCACCGCAAACACAACCTCCTGCAGAGCATCCATCTTTGGTTTGATCTCCTCGGATGCCGCATCCTCTTTGGCGAGAACCTCTTTCAGCTCTGCTGCTGCTGCCTCAATCTTCTCCTTGTCTTCGGCATCGATCTTGTCAGCGGTCTCTTTATCGTTCACGAGTTTTTCTGCGGCGTAGACAGCGTTGTCCGCATTGTTGCGGAGTTCAATCTCCTCGCGGCGCTTCTTGTCCTCCTCCTCGTACTGCTTTGCATCGTTGACCATCTTTTCGATCTCATCATTCTTGAGATCCTTTCTGCCGGTAATCGTCATCGACTGCTCGTGACCGGTACCGAGATCCTTTGCCGAGACATGGACGATACCGTTTGCATCGATATCGAACGTAACTTCAATCTGCGGCATTCCGCGTGGTGCCGGAGGGATACCGGTCAGCTGGAACTTGCCGAGGCTGAAGTTGTCGCGGGCGAACTGACGCTCTCCCTGCACAACATGGATCTCAACAGAGGTCTGGTTGTCTGCTGCGGTGCTGAAGATCTGACTCTTTCTCGTTGGGATGGTGGTGTTTCTCTCGATGAGTTTGGTTGCAATGCCGCCGAGAGTTTCAATGCCGAGGGTCAGCGGGGTAACGTCGAGAAGGACAACATCCTTGGTCTCTCCGGTAAGGACTGCTCCCTGAACTGCCGCACCAAGAGCGACACACTCGTCAGGGTTGATGTTCTTGTCAGGCTCTTTGCCGAGAAGTTTACGGACCGTGTCCACAACTGCCGGTACACGGGTTGATCCTCCGACGAGAAGCACGTGGTCGATGTCAGATGCGTTGAGGTCAGCATCACGAAGTGCCTGCTTGACCGGTTCGACCGTTTTCTGTACGAGGTCGTCGATCAACTGTTCGAACTTTGCTCTGGTCAGGTCGATGTCAAGGTGTTTTGGTCCGGACGCGTCTGCGGTGATGTAGGGCAGGTTGATGTTTGCCTTCTGCAGAGACGACAGTTCGATCTTTGCCTTTTCTGCTGCATCCTTTAACCGCTGGGTAGCGACCGGATCTTTTCTGAGGTCAACGCCCTCCTTCTTCTTGAACTCGTCTGCGAGGTAGTCGATGACTCTCTGGTCGAAGTCGTCACCGCCGAGACGGTTGTTTCCTGCGGTCGACTTGACTTCAAAGAGTCCGTCGTCCAGCGTCAGGATGGATACATCGAAGGTTCCTCCGCCAAGGTCGTAGACAAGAACGGTGACTTCGTTCTCCTTTTCAAGACCATATGCGAGAGCGGACGCGGTTGGTTCGTTGATGATACGAAGGACTTCAAGGCCTGCGATTTTTCCTGCGTCTTTGGTTGCCTGACGCTGTGCGTCGTTGAAGTATGCGGGAACGGTGATGACCGCTTTCTTGACTTTTTCGCCAAGGTAGGACTCTGCATCGACTTTGAGTTTCTGCAGGATCATTGCGGAAATTTCCTGCGGTGAGAACTTTTTGCCGTCGATGTCGACTGCGTAGTCAGTTCCCATGTGACGTTTGATTGAGCTGATGGTGCGGGTCGGGTTGGTGATTGCCTGACGTTTTGCAACGTTTCCAACCAGCCGTTCGCCGTCTTTGGAGAAGCCGACAACTGACGGCGTAGTTCTGAATCCTTCGGAGTTTGCGATAACGATCGGGCTTCCGCCTTCCATGACGGCGAGACAGGAGTTGGTTGTTCCAAGGTCGATACCAATTACTTTGCTGCTGATTTTATCTGCCATTGATTTCACCTGTGTGATTTTTTATTGTTTTCCAGCGGAGACTGCGACTTTTGCGTGACGGAGAACTTTGTCATGCATGAGGTAGCCGCGTATTGCTTCATCCACGATTACTCCTTCGGGGGCATCTGAAGGGATGTGGGCGACTGCTTCGTGATTGATTGGATCAAACTTTTTTCCTTCGGCATTCATTGGTTCTACACCGTTGCGGGAAAGGACAGCAAGATACAGTTTGTGTATCTGTTCAAGTCCGGCCCGGAGATCGTCGTCACCACCTTTGAGTGCACGTTCGAAGTTGTCCAAAACGTCAACCATGTCGCGGGCAAACTTTTCGTTTGCATACCGAATGGTATTTTCTGCGTCACGCTGATTGCGTTTTTTGTAATTTTCAAACTCTGCGACGAGACGGAGATACCGATCGTTTGCTTCGTCACATTTTTTGGTGAGTTCTGCGATCGGATCAACCGGAGTCTCTTCAACGGTAGTCACCGGAGTTTCCTCTTCCACCGGTTTTGGATCTTCCGGGGCTGCTGTTTTTTTCTCCATGGTAATTACCTGAATACTTGTTACGACTAATTATTTGTATTGCGGTTCTATATAAACATTTGTTTTGTGAGATATTATGGATATTTGGCAGTTCGAGAAAAGAAGTTGTTTTGTGAGAATTTTGGAAAATTCAGATCTCTATAACAGTTACCAAAGGTAAGGGGGCGCAGAGGGTTTGTTATGGTTTTGGTTTGTCGGAGTTTTCCTCGGGATCTTTTTTGCGGTAGAGTTTTATGAGTTTCCAGCAGAGGATAGCTAAGGCAACTGCGGTGGTGACCGGGAAAAGGAAGCGAAGGCTGCCGCGAAAGATGTTGACATATTCTGCCGGGATTGTCTGAAGCGGAGAGCCTTCGTATGCATGCATTTTGAGGATGGCGGTGTCGATGATCGGCATGCCGTAGGTTTCAAAAAATGAGCTGAGGAGAACGTCAGTTGCGAATATTGCAAGAAAACAGCAGGTGGCAACTGCTATCCAGAGCCTTTGAATCCTTCGTCCCATGATTTTTTTCTCGGTACTGTTTGTGTATAATCGTTCTCTTGGAAAAGGATTTTGTTTGTGAGCGCTGCTCCGCCCACGGAAAAACGGAGCACCCGGAAATATCACGGAAAAATAAACATCACGGAGCAGACGTGAACATCACGGAAATGAATTGTTTTTGAAAATATTCGCCACCGCGTAAACTCTATTGAAATAATTATTTTTGGAGCCGTTATTCATTTCCGTGCTGTTCACGTCTGCTCCGTGATGTTTTTCTGTGAAATTTCCGTGTGCTCCGTTTTTCCGTGGGCGACTCATAAGTAAACAAAAGTTCACCCTGCCGCGAGGTTTTATCACCGCATGCGTTCAACATTAGTACTGCATGACCGAAACGGCATCCCACAATATGACTGATTACGAGGAAACCTACTCCACGTTTTCTATTGCCGTGCCGGAGTATTACAACTTCGGATTCGACGTAGTCGATGCATGGGCGAAAAAAGATCGAAACAAGCTCGCCATGATCTGGACTGATCAGAAAGGCAAGGAGAAGTACTTCACCTTCCGCCACATGATGAACCTGTCCAATCAGATTGCGAATATGATGTTCAAGCAGCATATCGGCAAAGGCGATCGCGTAATGATTATGCTGCCGCGGGTTCCGGAGTGGTGGACCTTTGCGCTTGCAGCAATTAAAATTGGCGCTGTATTCTGCCCTTCCCCCTGCATTCTCACTCCGCACGATCTGAAGTACCGTATTAATCAGGGCAAGTTCAAGATGATCGTGACCGACTCTGAGAACGCGTGGAAGATTGAGGAGATCCTCCCCGACTGCCCGACGCTCTCGGTAAAGTTTATGACTGACGGCGGACTGCCCGGATGGATAAACTATCAGACCGAACTTGTTCATCCTGCCCGTGCTTCAACCAGACTTATTCCACTGGCACGCACTGTCCGGACGAAGGCGTCTGACCCTATGCTGATCTTTTTCTCGTCCGGGACGACCGGTGAGCCGAAGATGGTTTTACATACGCACTCCTATCCGCTCGGCCACATTGTGACCGGCAGGTTCTGGTATGATTTAACCGAACGCGATCTGCATTTCACGGTGGCTGACACCGGATGGGGCAAATCGTCGTGGGGCAAGTTCTACGGGCCGTGGATGGAAGGGGCCTGTGTGTTTGTCTATGATTACCGCGGAAAGTTCAACGCAACCGAACTTCTGCCGCTGATCGAGAAGTACGAGATCACAACATTTTGTGCACCGCCCACAATTTTCCGCATGCTGATACTTGCGGATCTGAAAGGTTTTGACTTCTCCGAGCTCCGCCAGTGTGTGTCTGCCGGAGAAGCGCTGAACCCTGAGGTGACGCGTGTCTGGGAGGAGGCTACCGGTAAGACGATCTATGAGGCGTACGGTCAGACCGAGACGGTCGCAGTTATTGGTACATTCCCCTGCATGCCGAATAAACCGGGCTCGATCGGCAAGCCTGCGCCCGGATGGTGTGTTGAGCTGCATGATGACGAAGGAAATGAGGTGCCGACAGGCGAAGAAGGCAAGATTGCGATCAAGACGAAGGATCCAAAGCCGGTCGGTCTCTTCAAGGAGTATCTGGATAATCCCGAGGCAACTTCGTCGGTGTTTGTGAACGGCTGGTACTATACCGGTGACAAGGCGGTGAAGGATGCGGACGGTTACTTCTGGTTCATGGGCCGCGATGATGATATCATTAAGAGTTCCGGGTACCGGATTGGCCCAAGCGAGGTGGAGTCTGCGTTGATCGAGCATCCTGCGGTGAAGGAGTCGGCAGTTGTCGGCAGTCCTGATGCTATCCGCGGTGTGATTGTGAAGGCGTTTGTGATTTTAAAGGATGGATGGACTCCATCTGATGAGCTGGTGAAAGAGCTGCAGAATCATGTGAAAAAGACGACTGCTCCGTACAAGTATCCGCGTTCCATTGAGTTTGTGGATGATCTGCCGAAGACGATTTCCGGAAAAATCCGGAGAGTGGAGCTTCGCGAACGTGAGATGCGGCGCTATCAGGAGCTGCACCACGGCGACTCCGAGTAAGGAATTTTCATAACTTTTTTTTGAAAGATCTTTATTTGCATTTGTTGTCAGATTCTGTGTGCCCATATAGAACATCAGTATTTTTTAAATTAGTCCAACTCTGAAAATTAGATGTGGATGTTTTTAGACAACTTCTGGACTCACATTATTCTCTCTGATTAATCTCAGATTACATTTTTCTGAATTACTATACGATGTGTAAATATTTTTTTTTCATGCTTATATTGCGAATTTTCCGAGCCCTTTTGTACTTAATGCAATTTTCTCTTCTGACAAATTAATACTAGTAATCATTGCAGGGCATGTTTCACCAATTTCAAATTCATTATATATATTTTCAATGAAACGGAAATCTATTTCTGAGATATGTATCAGACCAACTATGTGTTCGTCAAGATCAACAAATATACCGTACGGAAGAATTTGCTTAATGACAACATCAACTGTCATCCCAACCTCATACAAAGACGATACTGTCTCAGCCCAAGAGCCAATTAATGGTGAGTAGTCTTTATGCTCTATATCTTTTGTTTCTTGTGGAAAACGTGATCGTAATAAATTTTTTAACTGATTTTGGTGATTTGGTACTTGGGTTTTAAATGGTTCAGGTAGTTCTGTATGACTCATGTATGAGCAAATTTTTAGACCATATCTTATTTTTTCTGAAGTCTGTTCTTCTTTCCCTAATTCATAACATATTTTCATAATCTGAATTAATGCCATTCGAACATTGTGTTTAACTGCAGGTATTGCCTTATAGTTTGTATCTTGTTGTATATGTTCGAATAATTTCATCCCGTATTCAGTAAATGTGGTATTGAGAGACCGATATTTCAATTTGAAAGATTCATATTTTCTGAGATTAAGGTCGTAATCAATACAATATCCTACTCCAAGGGCAAAAAATGCGAGGTTATTGGGGTCAGTTTTATCGTGATTTGTGAAAAAACGACGTATTGTGAGGTCCGCTTTGGTTTTATCATTTAATGTGGTCTTATCATCCCCTTTTCGTGCCCATAAATAATAGATGTAGATTCGGTGTATATCTGCATCATCTGAAAAATCAGAAATATATTCTTCTAAGATAACAATGGCTCGATCCAGAGATAATCTAGAATTACTCAAATAATCTGCAAGATTTTTTAGTGCCGTTTTTCGAGTTTGGATTGGATATGTTTTGGTATTTAGGATATGACGATACTTTTCAGTTGTTTCTTGTTCATTTCCCAGAGGGCGGCTTTTATCTGCTTCACAAAGAAGAGCCTCTACTACACTTCCATCGATATTTTTTCCTCCCAAATTCTCAATCATACTTTTAACCATATTGCGGAACGATTGAGGGCATGCGTTATAATGTTCAAGCATAATGTCGCGTAATTCTGTGGAGTATATACGACCCGAACTTTCGCTATATGGTTCGATAATCCGTTGATCTTCAAGTTCAGATACTCCTTCATCGAATTTGTCGTCATCTGGTATCACTTTAGATAAACAAAATTTCAACACGTCGTATCTAAATGTTAAATTTTCATCAGCAAGTGTTGATAATGTTACAAAAATATGTTTTGCATCATTACTCAAGTAATTATATATACGGCCATAGAGGAAATCTTTAGCATTACTGTCGTCTTTCAGATTGAGAAATTCTTCTTTGTAGCCTCTCTGAACATAGAGATGTGCAAATTGATAAATAAAGATTGGTCTTCCTGATGTAGCGGAATAAATTTTTTGTATTATTTCTTTATCGGAAATTAGTTTTTGAATACTATCATAATGTTCAGGGTACTCTTTTTGTACAACTGATTTCAAAAATGTTTTTGTCTTATCTAAGTCTAATTCATTACTCGGGATAGACTCTCCAAGAATGAATCTTTTATTTCTTGTAGTGATTATTACTTTATGATAATTAATATCTAGTGTGTTTATAAATTGCTTTATTTTTGCCTTTTCGAAATCGTCAAATGTCTCGTAATCATCAATAACTATAAGTATCTTATCATCAAATGATCGTATTTTTTCTTCATAATAACTCAGTAAATTTTCTTTCTCCTCTGAAATGGGATTCTCTGTTCCATGTATTACTTCAATAATTTTATTTAATATCTCCGAATATTTGTATGTTATATCAGATTCGTTATTGGTATCTATTTTACCGGTTTTGGTATTATATTGTCTGTCTTTCGCCGAAATAAATATAATATATGAAAATGTTTTATTTGTATCATTAAATAGATTGTTGCATATGCTTTGTATACATGCTGTTTTTCCAACACCACCATGGCCCCATATTGTAGCTGAAACTGATGCGCGATTTTTTTTAAGAAAATCCAATACAAGTGTATTTATTCCAACATCTATGTATTGAAAATAATTATTTTTAAAATTACTCATTAGTGTTCCATTAGAGCTGCGGCGTCGTGTATCCTCTATTTCAGAAATACAGATCAATTCTGGAAAATTTATAGTAGTTTTGCTATCTTCGCTTTCACTAAACAAATGACACATCTTAGATTTTCCAAGAAGTTTTTCTTGAAGAGAGCTGAATAAGTGGATATGAGAGCTTCTCGTAATATGAATAAATGGGGATATTTTGCAATATTTTCCATTTATACATATGTATGTTCTTGGAAAATAACTCTCTTGAGTTTGAAAACAATCTGCCGCACAAGACCATCTTTCTCCTTCCCCATTTCTGTCATATGGAAATCTAACTCCTTTATATATCTCATTCATTTGATTTTCAACAACAATTAAATCATATTTTTCTTGTAAAAAAGGAACTTCTGCGTATAAATTGTCATACAAAGGAATTAATGCGGAAGCAACGTCATTCCCCATTGCATATCCGTGCCCTATTTTGCTATTGCGCAAAGATGGATAATTATTTAGAATTTCTATACTAGATTTTTTGCTAAATACTTCTTTATTGAGATCTAAAGTTCGAATAGCTTCAACAACATGTCCAATGGATAAATTACTCAGATCTGAAACTATTTTTTTTTGCTGTGCGGCGGGAATTTTTTCGATATTTTTCCAGAGATACCCTAAACATAAAAATAAGCTGTATTCTATTCGCATCCGCAAATGTATAATATAGTCGTATGTTGTGGGGTCAGATATACTTATCTGGTTGTTTAATTTATTTATTATGTAATCCATTTTTCATCTTTATAATTATGGTGTTGTGATGTATATGTTTTTTCCCATAATCTACTTGCAGGTGTACATTTTATTTATTCCTATTTGCGATATATCAGCATGAGATACGCCTTTAGGTGTATCTATTGAATTTATATGGTATTTCTATTTATTATTCATAATTTTTTTATGAATTTCAGAAAAAAATACTAAAATAGGAGTTACGCGGTGTTTCTTTCCTCGTGAAATCTGAATAGTTCACCGGCCAACTCTTGCATTTTACTGAATACTGCCATTCTTGCTGTCTTCATCTTTTGTTGGAACATTGATATTCCTCTCCTTGTTCGTATCCACTCCATTCGTATAAACGCCCTGATTGCCATTTGTATATGTGCTCTCTGTGATCTTTGTGTTCTTGCCTGGCACCGTTCTACTCACAATATCGTTTGAGATTTCGATGATATTTCTGGATCTTGAAGGCATATACTGCATATATTTGTCTGGTTTTCTCCTCTAAATTCAAAATATCTTTTGCCCAAAACTGAACTCCATTTCCATCATCACCCCGATGAAACACCTTCACCATTCCGCAATCTTTGAGATGGACGACACATCCTCCATTCGGGATGCAAATCTCATGAATTTGCTTGTTACCAAACTTATCAGGATTTACCTGACGATTTTTCTTCAGTCTGGTAAGAAAGTGCCAACCCAATCTTCGAACAAGGTGAAGATTGTCAACACTTCCATACCAGCTGTCAAAGAGGACGCAATCAGGATTGAGGCCTCTTGCAGCAGATTCTCTCAACATATCCTGGAAATGATCATTTTTGGTTTTTCCATCGCTGTCCTTGTGATAAATACGAAAATCCAGAGGATATGTGGAGATACCATCAGTCCAGACGGGTGTTACCAGACTTATTCCCTGAAACATTTTGTGATGTTTGTCGCTCCAATGAATGCCAGTGGGACTGATGGAGCGCGAGTGGGGCTTGTCCAAAGTAGAGTCGTCAATGATGTCAGATAACCGCCAGTAAGAGACACAAAGGGGCCAACATCCTTCCACAAAGCCTCAGTGTGTTGAGGAGTACGTTCTTCCAGAAGGCGACCGAATGAGTCATGATATGGGTGACGGGAATCATAGTGAAGACAACGTTCAGCTTCACAGCAGCTGAAACTACAATATTCGGAGATGAGAAAATGGATGTAATCCAGATCGGTTGTCTTAGAGCGGGTCATACAAGAGAGACTGAATGAGGAAAGAGTACAACTCCAAAGTACCTCAAGGTTGCGGTTCGAAAACACCGCGTAAGTCCTATAAAATATATTGTACATGTTTGGCATATTGCATTGTATTTCACTGGTTTCACATATGAATATCATCGTATTTCATATATAAATATAGTAATTCTTTTTTCCCCAATCTGTGTGGATATTAGTATCTCTCTGCAATCTCTATATGGTGCAAATAATATCTGAAAAAGTATGTGATGCCACAAAAAGATTTATTCGTTGCAGGACAGCACACCGAGATGGGCGCAGAGAACTACTAAATCTTTTTGTGGTATCACAGAATACTCGCCGCAAACGAACTCACTCTTCCGTAGCATCCCATCCTCGTAATCAGCATATTGTTTACCCCGAACGTTCCAAGGCCCGCAAGCACCGCAAAATGCCGGTGAGACCAGCGCTTATGAGGATCTCCTCGGCAAACCATGCGTCACGAAAAAAATCTCCCCAGACAACACTCAACACATTCTGAATCAAACAACCATTTATTGCCGGACCCCCAACTACATACGCACGGAAATATTCATGGAAAAAATCCTCTACATAGAAAATATCGCGAACGAAACCGAGGTCAGATCACTTTTTCTGATCAAGCGTGCTGATCTCCGCAGCAAACACGGCGAACAGTTTCTCTACATGACACTCGCTGACCGGACCGGAACAATCGAGTGCAAAGTCTACGGCAATCGTGTAGCAGAAGCCGCACGGGCGGTAAAAACCGGAGCTGTCTACGCAGTAAACGGTGTCGGCAAAACAAAACAGACCGGCGAGCTGTACATATTTTCCGATTCAGAGCAGACGCTTGAGTCGCTGATGAACGAACCGGTCACCCTGATGAACGGCCAGGCCACCGAGTTCATCTTTACGCCGGCTGACATCAAAGGCAACGCAGCCGAACTGCAGAAAATTGTTGCAGGCATCATCAACGGAGACCTCAGGCTGTTTGTTGCCTGCTGTCTGGACCAGAGATTCTATGAATGCCCGGCAGCAATCCGCCGCCATCATGAATACACCGGCGGGCTCTGCGAACACTCCCTTGAGACGGTAAAGATCGCACTCAATCTGGTCGAAACAATGCCGAGGACCGAGATCAACCGCGACATGGTCATTGCCGGAGCGGTTCTGCATGACATCGGAAAAATATTCTGCTTCGACAAAGTCGGTTACGGCTACGTGCCCAACGACACCTACAACTTAATCGAACACATCACCATGGGAATCATGTTCATCGATGAGTACAAAAATCTCATCTCCGAATCCCAGCTCTTGCAGCTCCGCCACATCATCCAGTCCCATCACGGCATCTACGGCGATGTCGTGCCGCTCACTGCCGAGGCATGGCTCGTGAATCAGGCCGACGGGGCGAGTTCCATGCTCAGGAGCATTGTGGATGATCTTGCCGAGACGCCGAAAGGCCAGAAAAAGAAGGGGCTCCGCAGCGAAAAGTTCCTCTGGAAAGCAGTCTAACCCCTCCTTTTTTCAAAATACCGGATAGGGATGCAAAAATACTCCCATATACAGTGTTATTCGGTGATTCGGCCGTTCACCCCCTCCGGACGGGGCTTTTGCAGACGATCAAACACCCTGCCCGATGTTTTCAGAGCCTTATTTGCCCTCTATGAGTCCCCATAAAATAGAGTCAGTAAGATCATCAATTAATTGGATTTTTGCGGCGGAATCATCAAAACGTCCCGGTCATGCATCTGGAATAGGGCACAAACCTGAAATCTGATCAAAGGATGCCCTCATGCGCCATTCAGACAGCTCTGTTTCCGCATCATAAAACAAGTAATATTTCTTACACACATTGCAACTTTATTTGATCACAAATAAATACTCGTTAGATCAATTATTTTTGATGCACATTATGGAAGGGTATCTACCCATCGAATGGTGCGTGCTGTGGGCTCTGCTCTCGGCACCTTGTGTTATGTACGGCCTGTGGAGAATGAAACAGATGATACAGCAGGACAGACGCGTTCTTCCTTTGATGGCTGTCTGCGGGGCATTTGTTTTCGTACTTTCTGCACTCAAAATTCCGTCAGTTACGGGGAGCTGTTCTCATCCTACGGGAACCGGTCTGTCCGCCGCATTCTTCGGCCCATGGATAACTTCGGTTCTGGGAACCATCGTGCTGGTCTTTCAGGCAATTCTTCTTGCGCACGGAGGCCTCACGACGCTGGGAGCAAATGTGTTTTCGATGGCAATTGCCGGACCGTTTGTTGCATGGATCGTGTTTGTGGGTTTGAGAAAAACCGGCAAGGTTGGTCTCGGTCTTGCGGTGTTTGTGACTGCTGCGGTTGCAAACCTTGTGACCTATACGGTTACTTCACTCCAGCTTGCTCTTGCGTTCCCTGCTGACGGCAGCATTCTTTCGGCATTCATTGCGTTTGCGGCAATCTTTGCAGTCACCCAGATTCCGCTCGCGATCATTGAGGGTATCATCTGCGGTCTTGTGGCGAAGTACATCGTTCGCGTGAAGCCTGATATTCTGAAAGGACTCGGCGTTATTGGTGATGAAGAGATCGCAAAAATTCAGGGTGAGGCAGCATGAACCGGGCAACGCTCGAAATTATTCTCGGTATTGCAGTCATTGTGATCTTTGTTGTCGGTACTCTCATGCTGATTCCTTCCGGTGGCGAGGGAGAGGAGGGTTGGGGTGGAGCTGACGGCGGAGCTGCTGATATGATTGACAGTACGGGGTATGAACCATGGTTCAATCCAATCTGGGAGCCGCCAAGCGGAGAGATTGAGTCGCTGTTTTTCTGCGTACAGACTGCGATCGGGGCGATTATTGTGGGCTACTTCTTCGGATACTGGAGAGGGGCGAAGGGCAGAAAAGAGAGTGAGTGATTCGATAAACTACTCACCGACTCACTTTTTCGAAACGCGAATGACGCGAATAAAAAATCACCAATGGCGATTTTTAGAAAAGTACTCATTTTTTTATTTTAAACAGGAGTTACCTGCATCACGTTGAAAAATAACTCTTCTGAGGTCATGCGTCACTTCACAGAATCACACTGTGTAACTTCTCTTTGAATAATCGTCATTGATGATTTTTTTTATTCGCGCTATTCGCGTTTGAAAATCATCAAAGCATCCTGATCCCAAATGCTTTTCTTACTTCGCAACTGATACGAATGAAATTAGTATGTCCCCTCATCTCATCTCCGAGTTTCGTCAGCGTTTTGCCAGTTCAGGTATGACGCCTGATCTCGTCCGCGATTTTCAGGACGAAGTGATGGAGTTCTACGAAGCAAAAGGGCGGCATGAGATGGAGTGGCGATTGCGGTTTGATCCGTACCGGATTGTGGTATCTGAAGTCATGCTCCAGCAGACGCAGGTACCACGGGTTGCAGTGATGTATCCGAAGTTCATCGAAAAGTTTCCTGACTTCGCCGCACTCGCAGCAGCCCCGCAGACCGAACTGCTTTCCGCATGGCAGGGAATGGGCTACAACAGTCGTGCCTTGCGGCTGCAGAAACTCGCACGGCAGGTAACAGATGAATACGGCGGCGTTCTGCCGGAGGATCCGGAACTGCTGGAAAAACTTCCGGGAATTGGCCCGGCCACTTCATGCTCAATCGCTGCATTTGCCTTCAACCGCCCGGTCGTGTTTATCGAGACCAACATCCGCCGTGTCTTCATCCACTACTTTTTCGCTGACGATTTCGTCGTGGATGACCGCGATATTCTCCCGCTTGTTGAAGCATGCCTTCTACCGGACCGCTCACGCGAGTGGTACTGGGCATTAATGGATCTTGGAACTGCTCTTAAGACCTCAGTGCCGAATCCGAACCGTCGGAGTCGCCAGTATGTGAAGCAGTCAGCCTTTGAAGGCTCCGACCGGCAGGTGAGGGGGGCGGTTCTCCGGGCACTTCTTGCATGCGATGGAAAAAATATTGAAGAGATTGCATGTTCGGTGGGAGAGTCGGGCGAGCGTGTTGAAAAAATTCTTGGCGAGATGTGTGATGAAGGATTTTTTGTTCGGGAAGAGAGTGGCTGCTATCGGGTGCAGCGGTAAATTTTTTTTTTTGAGTTCGCAAAAATATCCCACTGCTATTTTTCGAAAAAATCGACATGTCCATAAATTCGTTTATTGGAAACCAATCTTCGGCATTGATCGTAGCTCCGCCCACGATTCGCATGTCTTCGGCCTGCTCACTGCTTCGCAGGAAAAACGGAAAACACAGAAATAAAAACATCACGGAGCAGACGTGAACATCACGGAATCCGACAATTCATTTCCGTGGTGTTCACGTCTGCTCCGTGATGTTTTTTCTGTGAAATTTCCGTGTGTTCTGCTTTTCCGTGGGCGGAGCTACGATCGCGAACAGTGTTTGCCAATAAACGAATTTATGGGCAAAGATCCCAAAGCATCGCAATACTAATCTCTCTCCCGTGTCAACGTTTCTATCAACAAGGAGATGTCATGACCAACCTTCCCATTCACAATTTTCTACTTCATCACGCAAAAAAACAGACCGTATCCTTCCACATGCCGGGACACAAAGGCTCTGCCATCTACAAACGATTCGGCTTTGAGCCCTTCCTTCAAAAAATCATGGACTGCGACATCACCGAAATCCCGGGCGCAGACAACCTTTTTCAGACCGAAGGAATCCTCAAAGCCGCACAGGAAAACTACGCAAACCTCTACGGCGTAAAAAGATCCTACCTCCTCATCAATGGAACAAGCGGCGGCGTAATCGCCGCCATCATGGCATCAGTTCCCAAAGGAAAAAAACTGATCATGGCCAGAAACTCCCACAAAGCCATCTTCAACGCACTCGTTCTTGCAGACATCCAGCCGGTCTACGCATATCCGGAGATGATCCACGAGTACGGCATCTCAGGAGAAATCACCGCACACGAAATCGAACGATGCATCAGAGAAAATCCTGAAGCAGAAGCAGTCATCCTCCCCTCCCCCAACTACTACGGCATCTGCTCTGACATCCGGGCAATCGCAGACGTCGTCCACGCCCATGGAAAAATCCTCATCGTGGATCAGGCGCACGGAGCTCATCTCAAATTCTTCCGGGATGCCGGATGCACCGACATGCCGGAATCTGCCGAAGAGCAGGGAGCAGACATCATCGTCAACTCAGTTCACAAAACACTCGCCTCCTTCACCCAGAGCGCAGTCCTCAACCTCAACTCAGACCGTGTAGACCGCTACACCCTCGAAGACAAACTTCAGATGATCCAGTCAACCAGCCCCTCCTACCTCCTCATGGCCTCGCTTGACATCAATGCCGCAATTCTCGACCAGCACAAAGATCAGCTGATGCATGAATGGCATGACGCTCTCCTCTACTTCTACAAAGAGGCGGGAAACATCCCCGGGCTTGTTGTGATCGGCAACCCCTTTGATGCCAAAGAATCAATCAATCTCGACATCACCAAACTCAACCTTGACATGAGTGATGCAGGACTCGACGCCGCAGAACTTGAAGAACTCCTCATCGCAAAAGGAATTTACGCAGAACTCACAACCGGCAACATCCTCATGTGCATGACCGGAATCGGCAACACCAGACAGCATATGGAGCGGCTGATTGCCGCTCTTACTGCAATCAGCCGCGAACATACTGGCACGGCCAGAACGCCAAAAAAATCCGTCAACACCGTGTTTGAAGAAAAACTCGAACTCTTCCCTATCCCCAAAAACAAAGAACGCATCCCTCTCGAACAGGGTGCCGGACGAATCTGTGCATCATCCATCATCCCCTATCCGCCCGGCATCCCCTTCATCTGTCCGGGAGAAAAACTCACCGAACAGGTCATCCTCTACATCAAAACCCTTCGTGAATCCGGTGAAAAAGTAATCGGCGTCAATGAACGCGGTGAAATCACCGTTGGGAAATAATTTTTCTTTTTTTCAGTGATTCAGGACAGCTGAGATTACTTTTGTATGCGCGAGAGAGTTTTTGAAAAAATGTTCTGCCAAAAACCATTTAACCCCCCCCGTGTCATGGATGGGGAATTGGGGTTTTCAGGGGGGTATTTGAAGTCCAAGTAAAACGTCCGAAAGTCCATAAATCAGGCCATAGGCCTTTTATTTCAAGGGACACCTTTAAGCCGTGAGGGCGGCAACATGAATATGTAATCTCGGCGCAGTGAATTCTGCAGAGTAAGATTGCCTGTAAATTCATACTATCCTATTCCAAGTGGGGGTGTGGTCTATGGGTCAGAGAAACACAAACGACGTCTTAATGGAACCAACGGTATTCGAAACCTTCGAAAGCAACGTGAGATCGTACTGCAGAAAATATCCGGTTATCTTCTCGAAAGCCAAAGGGTCAGTACTGATCGATCAGAGTGGGAAAGAATACATTGATTTCCTCTGTGGAGCAGGAAGCTGCAACTATGGTCATAATAATGACTATATCAAGGGAAAAGTTGTTGAATATTTAATGGGAGACGGACTTCTCCACGGCCTTGACATGTACTCGATCGCAAAAGGCGAGTTCATTGAGTGTCTGGAGAGAGAGATTCTCATTCCGCGGGGATTTGACTATAAGGTCCTGTTCCCCGGGCCGACCGGCACGAATGCTGTCGAAGTCGCACTGAAGATTGCCCGGAAAGTGAAGGGCAGATCGAATGTGCTTGCCTTAATGGGCGGCTTTCATGGTATGTCGCTTGGCTCGCTTGCGTTAACGACCGAGAGGTCGGCACGCGATGCCTGCGGGGTCGCACTCGGCAATGTGACGCATGTTCCGCATCCGTCGATGATGCCGGGATTTGATACGATCGCCTACATCGATATGCTGCTGAGCGATGACCACAGCGGTGTGGACAAGCCGGCCGCAATAATTCTTGAGTCTGTGCAGGGCGAGGGCGGCATTAATATTGTGTCGAACGAGTGGCTCCGCGATATGCGGGCGCTGTGCGATAAGCATGATATGCTGTTGATCCTTGATGAGATTCAGACCGGTTGCGGCAGAACGGGTTCGTTCTTCTCGTTCGAGCGTGCGGGTATTGTCCCTGATATTGTGGTGATGGCAAAGTCGCTCGGCGGTATTGGTATGCCGTGTTCGATTGCTCTCGTGAAGCCTGAGTATGATGTTCTTCTGCCGGGCGAACACAACGGGACGTTCCGCGGGTTCCAGCTGGCGTTTGTTGCCGGAAAGGCAGCAATCGAGTACATGGTGGAGCATGGTCTTGAGGCCGAGGCGGTTCGCAAGGGAAGAATTGTCGAGGAGTATCTGGCAGCACGCCTGCGGCAGATTGATCCTGCCCTGACGTTCCGCGGTCTTGGTCTGATGTGGGGTATTGATTTCGGGGCGTATCCGTGCGGAACCACGCAGCAGATCAGAAAGACATGCTTTGAGAATGGTCTGATTCTTGAGCTGTCGGGCAGAGAGGATACGGTTGTGAAGATCATGCCGCCGCTGGTGATTGAGGATGAGCAGCTTGTTCAGGGCCTTGAGGTGCTGATGAAGGTTATCTCTGAGACAGTGAATCCGGCAGGAATGGTTCCGGCATCACAGAGTGATATGATAAAACCGGTTGTCTGAGTTTTTTCTTGGGACTCTGACCCGTTTCTTTTTTTTTGAAAAAAAATTCATCCAAAAATAATTTCACCAAAAAAATATTTCAAAAAATCCCCTCTCTCACACTGCCTTGCCCATCTCGTACGCCTGCCCCATAGCCGGAAGTTTCTTGATGTCCCCAACTGCCACCGCTCCGGTACCATAAATCACACCCATCTCCTTTGACTCAGGCAGACAGTCTGCAAAACCGCGGAAGCACTCGATCGTCCGTTGCATATTTGCAACCTCCGTATCCGCAGCAGTCACCATAAAGTACAGTTCTTTTCCGCGAACCTCAGTGAATCGTGCATACACACGATCGATCAGCGTCTTCATCTGGCCATTCAGCGTGTGGAAGTAGACCGGACTCGCAAGAACAATCACATCAGAAGAAACAAGCTTCTCCAAAATCTCAGCCATATCATCATCCTGAATACACTCGCCCGCATTCGTCTGGCAGTAATCACATGCAGTACAGAACCCGATTTTTTTATCACACAAAAAGATCTTCTCTGCAGAATGTCCAGCCTCCCTTGCACCGCGAACAAACTCATCACACAAAACATCCGAATTTCCGCCTTTCCGCGGAGTTGCCGAAATAACCAGAACCTGTTTCATACCATCAGCTCCGACGCACCAAAAAAATCGGCGCATCTTCTGAAGTATACTTTTTGCAGGTATGCCACATATAGATGGTAGGAACATATTTGTCTTATTCACACACAAATGATACTAATGGACAATATCCCTCCAAACGCCAAAAAACAAAAATACATCTGCGGAATTGACGCAGCCCTTGACATCATCGGAGGGAAATGGAAAGCCCACATACTCTACGCCTTAATGGACGAAACACTCAGATACAGCCAGATCCAGCCGGCCCTTCCAAGAAAAATCACCCAGAGAATGCTCACCAAAGAACTCAGGGACCTTGAAAAAAGCGGACTTGTCACCAGAACCGTTTACCCTGAGATCCCTCCCAAAGTAGAATACTCACTCACCGACAAAGGCAGATCAATCATGCCCATCCTCGACCAGCTCTGTACCTGGGGAGGAGAAAACATCACCGAAGAGATCGAGATCATTTGTAGCTGAACATTTCTGAGTCGTTTTTTTTCGATCAGGTTGGTGTTGCAGTACGTTTCCGCTCTGCCCACGGAAAAACGGAAGGCGCGGAAGTCCACAGAAAAACATCACGGAGCAGACGTGAACATCACGGAAATGATTTATTTTCTATCGAACGGGTTGTAGAGATTACTCATCGTTCTCACGCAGACGAGAACACCACAAAAATAAATTATTTTCTAATTCCGTGATGTTCACGTCTGCTCCGTGATGTTTTTCTGTGGACTTCCGCGTCTTCCGTTTTTCCGTGGGCGGCTCATAGACAAACTCGGAGACGACTCAAAGACAAACTCAGAGGCAACCCAAACAACAACACTACCCCCTCTGTGAACACACACCTTAATTGCATGAACATTCTATTATAATAGATGCAGATCCAAACCGGACCTGCTCGAACCCCGTCTTGGGGAGGTGTGTATGAACAAATCGCTGAACACAAACCTCACGGAGGAGATAGTCCCGTGACCAAAAAAAGCATCATCCCTTTCATCTCGGCAACTATCGCCGCATTTATCATCTATCTTGTATTATCTGTCGGCTCCGCAGGCCCTACCAACTCAATCCTGCTCTGGTCAGTATCAGAGCTCGTAATCGGGCTAATTCTTTCGATTATTACCGGGCTGCTATGTCTCAAACTCTGGCAGGGCAAACGCTACGCCATGGCTAACCCGCTTCGCTGGCTGCTGCTTGCAGTCTATATCATTCCGTTTGTAATCGAACTGATTATCGCCAACCTCACCGTTGCCTGGAAGATCATTACTCTCAAAAACATCAGACCCGGAATCATCAAACTCAGTCCCGGACTCAGCACTGATGCCGGAGCACTCCTGCTCTCAACCTCCATCACCTTCCAGCCTGGAACCGCCACGGTTGACGTCAACGAACAAACCCGCGAACTCTACATCCACTGCCTTGACATCGGTGACGATCCGGCAGAAATCCGCGAACCCGGTAATATTTTTGCCAAACTCAACCTTGTTAAATGGATTCGGAGGATCACCGAATGATGGACATTGACATCTTCATGATAGCCTCAATCATCTTCGTCCTCCTCATCTTCGCATGCGGAATTCGGATGTGGCTGGGCCCGACCAACGCTGACCGGATGCTCGCACTTGACGTCATCAACGCACTCGTTGTCATCATCATGATCATCCTCTCGATTCGGTTTGCCCAGCCGGGCTTCATCGACGTTGCAATCGTGTACGCCCTGCTCTCCTTTGTTGGAACACTCTATGTCGCAAAACTCATCAGAGGTGACCTCGAATGATTGACGAAATCATCATCCTCTTCATCGTCATATCCATAATCTTCAGTGTTCTCGGTGTTATTGGACTCTTCCGGTTCCCGGACTTCTACACAAGAATCCATGCCGCAGGCCTGGTTGGAAGCTTTGGTCTCCTCTTCGCAGGACTTGGCGTCCTCCTCTACGCATACACATTATATGCCGCAGGAGACGAAGCATGGTTCAACTACGGAGCACACGTGCTGCTTGCCTTAATCATCGTTGTTGTCACCGCATCAACCTCGACCCATGCAATCGCCCGCAGTGCATACCGCTCGGGAAACACGCCGAAGATTCAGATGGACGCCCTTAAAAAGGACGAACACAAAATGACCGCACAGCAGGAGGCACGAAAATGATCGAACTCTTCCCTGCAAGCTACGTCATCTTACACATTCTCTTCCTTGCAGCAATGATTCTCTGTGCGATCGCCGTCTTTTTCCTCAAAGATCTCATCGCAGCAGCAATCGCATTTGCAGCATTCAGTTTCCTGCTCGCTCTCGAGTTCTTCATCCTGCAGGCACCTGATGTTGCAATCGCAGAAGCTGCCATTGGTGCAGGAATCTCGACTGCAATTCTCATCATTGCCATCCGTGGAACAACCCGCGAGGAGAGTGAATAACATGGCACGCTGTTCGGTACCACCAAAACTTGCCATTTTCCTCGTGATTGCAATAACGCTGATCCTGCTGTTGCCGGCGTTCGGCCTCTCGTTTGGCCACCCGCTTACTTCGAACACGGATCAGTACTACATCGATCACACGCAGGTTGACACTGGATCAAACAATGCGGTCACCGCAATCGTCTTCGACTTCCGTGGATTTGACACGCTTGGCGAAGCAACCGTTCTCTTCATCGCCGTCTTAGGCGTATCAATGTTCTTCAGGAGGAGACACTAACATGGTAACAGGTCTTATCGGAAGATCAGCAGGACGCCTGCTTATTCCGTTCATCTTCATCTTCGGCTTCTACGTCGTAGCTCACGGCCACATATCTCCGGGCGGAGGATTCCAGGGAGGAGCAGTGATCGCCACCGGCGTTGCCCTTGTTCTTGTCTGTTACTACTACCGCGAGTGTATGGAAAATTTCATCGAGGCCAAAAACTTCAAACTCATTGAATCCGCAGGTCTCATCCTCTTCATCTGCACAGCCCTTGCCGGACTCGTGCTCGCGTCTTCGTTCTTCTTCAACTGGCTGAACGCAAGCGGCGGACTCTTCGGCAACCCGGTCGAGTACGGTGTGAATGCAGGAGACCTCTTCACCGCAGGAATTATTCCGGTGCTCAACTTTGCGGTTGGTATCGAAGTCTTCGGCGGTCTGTCGGTTGTTCTCCTCTACATGTTTGCAGGACTCAAAGAGTCACTCAATGAAGAGGACGAAACTGAAACTGTCAGCTTTGCCCAGACGGAGGATGAGTCATGATCGCAAACCTTCCGTTCATCGCGGTCGCTGTTCTTATCGGCATCGGCTTTGCGATGGTTCTCCTCAAACGCAACATGATCAAAATGATCATGGGTCTTGGCATCCTTGAAGCAGCGGTCAACCTTTTCCTCGTCAGCCTCGGCTACCGTGAAGGAGGCATTGCCCCAATCTTCACCAGCGCTCCGGAGGGCGTTGAGATGGTCATGCCGACCGTTCAGGCGCTGACTCTGACAAACATCGTTATCGGCGTTGCAACAACAGCACTCATGCTCTCGTTTGTGATGCTGATCTACAAGAAGTACGGAACCGTGAATGCGAACGAGATGCGGAGGCTCAAAGAATGAACGCTGACGTTCTTCTTGCAAACCTTCCGGCACTGCTGATCGCAGTTCCCTTGTTTGGCGCATTCTTAACACCGGTCATCGGCAGATTCCTGTCAAGTATCCGTGACGCATGGGTGATTCTCGCATCCTTTGTCTCATCACTCGTTGCCATTCTTCTTGCGGCACAGGTGTACGCCAAAGGCACAATCGTCTACGTGTTTGGCGCTGCTCCCGGCGTCGGCACGATTCCTGCCGACTCGGGCGGAATTCCTATCCGCATTCTGTTTACGATCGACGGGTTCGGCGCACTGATGCTGATATCTGCTGCGATCGTTTCGTTTGCAGTAATTCTCTACCTCACCCTTTCGCAGAGCAAGAGAAGCTACCGCTCAGAGTTCTATGCCCTCTATCTCCTGCTCACCGCAGGTATCTTCGGTATGGTCTCAACCGGCGACATGTTCAACTTCTTTGTGTTCCTTGAGATCAACTCTCTTGCCGCGTCCGCCTTAATTGCGTACCACCGCAACGGCGGACTTGCCGCAGAAGGGGCACTGAAGTATTTGATCGTCAACACGGTTGGCGCACTGATGATTCTCTTTGCCATCGGTCTGCTGTACGCCCAGTACAACTCACTGAACATGGCGGTGATTGCATCCCAGCTTACACTGACATCCTTAAACATTCTGGCACTTGTCCTCTTCATCGCAGGACTCGGCACCAAAGCAGGAGCAGTACCGTTCCACTTTGCAACGCCCGACGCCTACTCGGTTGCACCGTCCGGCATCACTGCACTCATGATCGTCGCAAGCCAGGCAGGACTCTACGGAATGTTTCGTATTCTCTTCTCGGTGTACGGACATGTGTTCACTTCAGAAACTGTCGGCTGGGTCGTCATCATCCTTGGTGTTCTCTCGATGTTTATCGGTGTCACGATGGCAATTCCGCAGAAGGACATCAAACGCCTGCTCTCGTATCACGCAGTATCCCAGACCGGATACATGCTGCTTGGAGTCGGCGTTGCCCTCGCAGTTCTCGGCGATATTGCACTCACCGACGCATTCGGCAGGATGGCAATGGAAGGAGGTCTCTTCCACATCATCAACCATGCGATGTACAAAGGACTGCTGTTCCTTGCGGTTGGTGCAGTAATTTACCGTACCGGCGTGTGGAATCTCAACGAGATGGGAGGACTCGGCCACAAAATGAAGTGGACGATGATCTTCTTCTTAATCGGTGCCCTTGCGATCGCAGGCATTCCGCCGTTCAACGGTTTTGCCTCAAAGCTGATGATCTATGAATCAACGTTCGCGTTCAATCCGGCAATCGCCGTAATCGCCATGGTCGTAAGTATCCTGACGCTTGCTTCGTTCATGAAGGTCTTCCACTCCGTGTTCATGGGCCCACAACTGCCCGAGTACGAAAAAGTCCGCGAGGTCCCAAAACGAATGCTCGCCGGCATGGCAATTCTCGCATTCTTTGTGGTCGCGTTCGGTCTTGTGCCTGACCTCGTCGTAAATACTCTGGTCGCTCCGGCAGCTGATGCCCTGCTGAATCAGGGTCAGTATATTGCATCCGTTCTTGGAGGTGGATTATGATCGGAACTCTTACAACAGGATTTGGCGTATGGAATCCTCTCGTGTGGCTGTGCGTCATTCTTGTCGCTCTCCTCTTCTCCTGGATAATCTGGAGATGCGGCGAGTCAGACTATGATGAGGACACCGAACAGACTTCGCCCTACCTCTCCGGTAATGCCGAGCCTGCAAAAGGCGCCGTCCACGTTCGTGCCGGCAACATGTACTGGGGATTTACCGCAGCTCTCAAGTCCTACTATGACAAACTCATCCCGCTTCACTCAGGAATTGTGAACGATTACGTCTCATGGTTCCTGATCGGTGTGGTTGTTCTCTTCGCGGTGGTGGTTCTGTTATGAAGCTGACAACTTCACTGAACCGGTCGCTGTGGGTGTTCCACTTCAACAGCGGGTCCTGTAACGGCTGCGACATTGAAATTGTCGCAACCCTTACGCCACGCTATGATCCCGAACGTTTCGGCGTAAAACTGGTCGGCTCCCCGCGTCATGCAGACGTGTTACTGGTAACTGGTCCCGTCACCAATCAGATGGCGGACCGCCTGCGTCTCGTGTATGCCCAGATGCCCGGCCCGAAGCTGGTGATGGTTGTTGGAACCTGTGGTCAGTCCGGCGGTGTGTTCAGCACCTCCTACAACCTTGCAGGTCCGATCGATCAGATCATTCCTGTCGACGTCTACGTCCCCGGATGCGCCCCGCGTCCGGAGGCAATCATTCAGGGCGTGGTGACCGCAATTGCAAAACTTGAACGATTACAGGGAGGAGGTGAGGCATGACCGATAAAATTCTCTCGCCTGAAGAGGTCACGGCACAACTTACCGCCGCCCTTGGTTCGGCGATTCTTGACACCCGCATTCAACGGCGGGCTGAAGGAAGCAAAAAAATTGAAAACATCAATATCTGGATAACGATCCGCCGAGACGCGGTTCACGCAGCAGCTGAAGAGCTGATGAAGATCTGGTATCCGCATCTCTCCTGCATTGCAGGATATGACAAGGGTGCAGACTCGCCTGATCTTCGGATACAGTACATCTTCTCGATCTACGGCGGCGTTGCGAGAGGAGAGTACATGGTGATCTTCTCTTTGGATCTTCCAAAGAACGATGCCCGCCTGCCGACGCTTACTGATATTCTCGAAGGCGCTGCATTTACCGAACATGAGAAGACCGAGTATCTGGGAATCACTATTGACGGCCTTGCACCGGCTCCGCATAAGTTCTTCCTGCCGCAGGACTTCCCGAACGGTGTGTATCCGCTCCGCAAAGACGACAAAAAAATTCCCGACTCAATGGTAAAGGATCTCTGGGCATGCGGCCGTCCTGTAAACAGGCCGCCCGCCCCGCTCGACGGAGGGGATGAGTAACATGGCAAAGAAAGCACCCTACATCGTGCCGGTCGGCCCGATTCACCCGGCGTTAAAAGAGCCGGTTCACATCGAGTTGACGGTTGTCGGTGAAGAGGTAATCTCTGCCGACTTCACTCCCGGCCAGACGCACCGCGGTATTGAGTGGATGGGTCTGTCCAGAAATCCTGTACAGATTGTTCACTTAACCGACCGCATCTGCGGTATCTGCGGCGTGACGCATTCGCTCGCATTCGCTCGGGCAGTCGAACAGATCGCAGACATCACGGTTCCCGAACGGGCAGACTATGTCAGAACAATCATCGCAGAGTTTGAACGCATTCAGTCCCACCTGCTCTGGGCAGGAGTTGCGGCACACGAACTTGGATTTGACACCTTGTTCTATCTTGCATGGCGTGTCCGCGAAGAGGCGATGGATGCAATCGAACTCATCACCGGCAACCGCGTGAACTATGACATCATCCAGATCGGAGGAGTTCGTCGCGACATCACCGAGGATCAGCATGAACAGATCCTTCGCTGTCTCAACAACTACAAGGATCTGTTCGGCAAACTCAAGACTCTCTTCCTCGAAGATGCGGTGATCAGTTCCCGCTGTAAAGGAACCGGACTTCTTTCGTTTGAAAAAGCCATGGCCTACTCAACGGTCGGTCCGACCGCAAGAGCTTCGGGCTGCACGGCTGACCTTCGTGTAGATTATCCATATGCAGCTTACGGAGATCTGGATCTCAAACCGGTTTTACCCACTGCTTACGGCAGCGAAGTGAACGGCGATACGTATGACAGGATCGTTGTCCGCATCTTTGAGATCGCCCAGTCGATTGAAATCATTGAACAGTGTCTTGCAAACATGCCGGCGGGGCCGACACTCTGGGAAGAAAAAGTTGCCAAAATTCTTGCCGCATGCAAGAAGGCCGAAGGCGAAGCTGTCGGCCGCCATGAGGCTCCCCGCGGCGAATGTCTGCATTATGTTGCAATGGACAAATCAGACTCCCCGATCGCATGGAAAGTGAAGGCTTCGTCTTACAGCAACCTGCATGTCTGGCCGCTGATCCTGAAAGGCGCCCAGCTTGCTGACATTCCGGTGATCGTTGCTTCGGTTGATCCCTGTCTCTCCTGCACTGATCGTGTGGCTGTCACGGACGCTGACGCATCCAGAACAAAGATCTTCACCAAAGAGGAGCTGACCCGTTTGTCGTATGAGAAAACGCGGAGGATGAGACAATGAATGTAATTCTTGCAGCAATTGGCGGAACCATTGTTCTTGCGATCCTTGCAATTGTGTTTGGTCTGATCCTTTCCGGAATCGACCGGAGAATTGTCGCCCGCATGCAGGCACGTATCGGCCCGCCGCTTCTTCAGCCGTTCACCGATGTTCGCAAACTGTTTGCAAAGCAGAATATTATTCCGGCGAATGCGATCCCCTGGCTGTTCAATGCCATGCCGATCGTTGCCCTCGCATCAGCGATTGCGATTCTGATGTATCTGCCGTTCGGCAGCTTTGCTCCGATTCTCGGCGAGCTTGGCGATGTTATCCTCGTGCTCTATCTGCTGATCATCCCCTCACTTGCTCTGGTTATCGGCGGTTTTGCATCCGGTTCTCCATATGCAACGGTTGGTGCCCAGCGTGAGATGGTTTCGATGATTGCGTATGAACTGCCGCTTGCAGCAGCAGTGATTGCGATTGCCTGGCGGCTGATGGCCGCAGGCGTTGCGGATCCGTTCTCGATGCTGACCCTGATGCAGACTTCTGCATGGGATGTTGTGGGACCTTTAGGCATTGTTGCCCTCCTGCTGCTTCTCGTGATGCTCGCCTGGGTTACGCCCGGAGAGCTGTCGAAGATTCCGTTCGACTCGCCCGAAGCTGAGACCGAGCTTGCCGGCGGTATTCTTGTTGAGTACTCAGGCAGAAACCTTGGTCTCTTCACGCTTTCCCAGGCAGTGAAGACTGTTGCGATGGCGGCGTTCGGCATTATTCTCCTGCTGCCCTGGAATCTTTCGCCGTTCCTTGGTCTTACCGGAGTTGCCGCGGGCGTCGTGGATCTCATCTTCTTTGTCTTGAAGGTGATCTTCGTCGCGGTTGTTTCAGTCACAGTCGTCCGGACGATGATGGCACGTTTCAGAATTACGCAGGTGATGGGACTCTACTGGCTGGTGCTGGGCGGTCTTGGCGCTGTTGCAATTATTCTGATGATGGCTGATGCATATCTGCTTGGGGTGATCTGAGAATGGCAAAACAGTCGCAAACCAAAAATTTGCCTCGTTCCCCGCGTCGCGGGTCACTTCCCATGCTCAAGGAGATCCTTGTGCAGTCCGTGAAAAAGCCGGTGACGAATCTGTTCCCTGCCGTTCGTCTGCCAAAATCCATCACCGGATTTTTGGGAGATGTTGCAAACGGCAAAGCAACAATTACTCCGCCGGTTGCAGAGCCGAAAGCATTCCGCGGAAAAATTGTCTACGACAGAGCGGCCTGCAATGGATGCGGGCTTTGCCTGAAGGTCTGTCCTGCTCATGCGATTGAGCAGGTGGTTTATCCGCCGGTGAAAATTTCGGTGACCGATGCTGAAGGCAATGTCTCTGAGAAGACGAAGACGGAAAAACGCATTCGGATTTATGTTGCCAGCTGTATCTTCTGCGGACAGTGCATCGATATCTGTTCAAAGGATGCGTTGTCCATGAGTAATGAGTTCCTGCTCGCAACTGAGGACCGGTTCGCCGAGAGTCAGATTGTAGAGTAAAGAGGAACTCTTTTTTTATTTTTTTATTGCCTCGAATTCGAGGCAGTTGAATTCACTGTCATGAAATGATTTTTTTTCTTGAGTAGGAGTTGTGCGATGGCGAATATTTCAAAACGCGAATCGCATGCCTTCCACACGCCATCCCGTCGTGTTCAACTCCTCCTTTCAGGAGTCGCTTCGACCTGTTCACCGCCTCGCAGCTTCGCGGAATAACACGAATAGCACAAATAAAAAAATCCTATACATTTCTAAATGGATAGATATGTTCAAAAAAATAATTTTGGTAATTTTTTAAAAATCGCCATTGGCGATTTTTTTATTCGCGTTATTCGCGTTTCAGAAATCACACCGCGTAACTCCCATATGAAAAAATAAATTTCATCAGATAATTTTTCTGAATCAAAAAAATAAAAAATAAAAAAAAAAGTTCAGCGTCTTCTGACGAGCAGGATCAGAATCAGAACGCCGACTACAAAGATCAGCACCACGACAAGTGAAGCGGTCGGATGCTCTTTGATGAGATCAATCACTACCTCGGATGCTTTTGCTTCGGGCGCGAGGGTGAAGCTCATGTCGTACGTGACGCCCGCATCAAACCTCATCGTCTGTGCATCATCCAGATAGCCTTCCTTCTTCAGAAGAATCGTATGCATTCCGGGGTTGACATCTGTTTGTGTGGTTGGTGTGAATCCTTTGTAGTTGTTGTCGATGAAGATATCAGAGCCTGACGGATTTGAGGAGATGATAACTGTCGCAGTTGACGGAGTTGGCTTCGGTGTTGCGGTCGCTGTTGGCGTCGCCGTGGTCGTTGTAGTCTGGGTTGCCGTTGGTGTTACGCTTGCCGTGGAGGTCGCTGTCGGTGTTGCCGTAGCTGATGATGATCCGATCACGGCCTTCTTTTCATAGGTGGAAACAACAATGCTGCCGCTGGTGATCTCCTCCACCTTCATGATCGTCAGCTCCTGTCCAACGGTCCCCTCCGGCACGGTTCCTTCCAGATGCACGGTGAGAATTGCCTCATACGGCAGTTTGGTGATCGAGTAACCGTCAATGAACCGTTTTCCCGCAGGGAACTCGGTGATCAGTGTTCCGTCATCACGGGTGAGTTTACCTGTCCACTGCTGATTGGAAAGACTTGTTGAGAGGGGCAGCCGGTACACAGTCGTGCCGCGGAGATAGGTGATGGTTACATCAGCAGTCACAGAGTCGCCCGGCATCAGAACGCCTGTGGGGGACACTTTTGCATCGGTATTTGAATGCCAGGCAGCTGCCGGCGCGCAGAGACATGCGGCAAAAAGGACTGCTGCGAGGAGAACGATGAGGATTTTTGTATATTTCATGCCAATCACACAATTTTTTGAGAATATGTTTTTCTGTTTCATTCGAGAGTGTATATATTTTCTGACTGCACGGCTTCAAACCTGAGATTTTTTACACTTTTTTCCAGTAAACAATTTCATCATTGACCGCAGTACATACTTCTTCAATGCCTTTGGTTCTCTTTATCTGCACCTATAACTCTGTCCGCTCCCAGATCGCCGAAGGCGTATGCAGACAACTTCATCCTGACTGGAACATCTGTTCGGCAGGAGTTGCCAGAGGAAACATCTCTCCGTACGTCGTTCGGTGCCTCGAAGAATCAGGATGTGACTGTTCTGAGATGCAGGCAAAACATCTCACCGAACTGCCGGACCAAACGTATGACGTAATCATCGTCCTCTGCGAAAATGCATGGGGAGCAAGAGATCATTTTCCCAAAACAAAAAAATTACTTTTTCATCCGATCCGATCTCCCGAACCATGGATCGGTGAAGATGAACTCTCCGACTACCGCAGAACGAGAGACGAGTTGCGTTGGTGGATGCTGGATGAACTTTCAGACATTCTTTGACACAATCTCTTCCAAATCCGAAATAATTCATTTCCGTGATGTTCTCGTCTACTCCGTGATGTTTTTCCGTGACATGTCCGTGTATTCCGCTTTTCCGTGGGCTGCTCATGAATAACGCCGCAACACCAAATCATCATAAAGAGTATAATCCTATAACACACATTATAGTACCGTGAAGTGGGCAATTCTCGGCGGAGGCTTAACCGGTGTCACCCTCGCCCGTCTCCTTGCGGAACGCGGCGATGACGTAACCGTTCTTGAAAAAGAAACAAAGATTGGCGGACTCTGTCAATCAGAAACACGCAACGGATTTACCTTTGATTCCGGCGGGTCACATATCATATTCTCCAAGGACACCGAAGTCCTTGGATTCATGCAGGATGTCCTCGAAGACAACCGGGACACCCGCAACCGAAATACCAAAATCTACTATAAACACAGGTACATCAAATACCCGTTTGAAAACGGCCTCGCCGACCTGCCCAAAGAAGACCTCTACTTCTGCATCAGCGAGTACATCAAAAATCTCATCGCCACTGAAAAAGGAGAAGTCCCGGTCCCGGAAAACTTCCGCGACTGGATCTATGCAAACTTCGGCAAAGGAATCGCCGAGTGCTACCTTGTTCCCTACAATGAAAAGATCTGGAACTACCCGACCGAAAAAATGTCCAAACACTGGATGGACGGCAGAGTTCCCCGCCCGCCGGTTGACGACATCATCAAATCCGCGATCGGCATCGAAACCGAAGGATACACTCATCAGGCAGTATTCTCCTACCCAATAGACGGCGGCATTGAATCCCTGGTCACCGCAATTGCTGCTCCGATCAAAAACAAGATCATCACCAACTTCGAAGCAGCAACCGTCAAAAAGACTGCGAACGGCTGGGAGATCAGCAACGGAAAACAGACCATCACAGCAGACCGGTTCATCTCCACTGTTCCTTTACAGATTCTTCTTCCGATGCTTGAAGGTGTTCCTGACTCCGTCAGGATCGCCTGTGACGCTCTCCGGTACAACTCCATCGCCTGCATCAGCGTAGGATTCAAAGGAACTGCCCCAGACATCTCATGGATGTACGTCCCCGAAGACGAATGGGGAATGTTCAACCGCCTCTCCTTCCCCTCCAACTTCTCGCATCACGTAGCTCCTGAAGGCTGCGCCGCAGTTCTCGCCGAGATCACCTACAACGAAGGCGACGACATCTCCAAGATGACCGATGCAGAACTTGTTTCTCACACGGTTGACGGTCTCGTTCGGATGGGCATCGTTCCAGGCAAGGCTGATGTCGTTCACGCCGCAGTCGATCACTTCAAGTTCGCCTACGTTGTCTACGACCTCGACTATCTGCAAAATATCAAAACCGTTCGAAATTATCTGGAAGGAACTGCCGGAGTTGATCTCGTCGGCAGATTCTCCCAGTTTGAATATCTGAATATGGACGGCTGCATTCGCAGCGTTCTGGACTTTGTGAACCGGCAATGAAGGTCAACATCTACGTTGAAGACTACTGGGTGTTCAAGTACATCGGCTGTTCCACCCTCGCCCGCATGCTCTACAAAGGCATCGCCGCAGTTCCGGGAGTTGAGGCCTACTACAACAGCTCAAGTCCTTCGATGGATGTCACGCACTACCACTCGTTCGGGCCTGGCGTCCATCTCAACCGGATGCGTAACAAAGGCATCAGCATTCTGACCGCTCACTCAACGCCTCGTCTGAACACCGGCAATGTTGCCGGAGCATCCTACATCAATCGCTTTTACCCGCCGATCTATCGGAAGTTTGATCACATCGTAACGATTACGCCGCCAAGTACCCGCGAGGTGCAGGACATGCTTCCCGATATGCCGATAACGATGATTCCAAACGGCGTGGACCTGACCAGTTTTGCTCCGTCAGATCAGAAGCGTCGTGAGTTTCGTGAGTTCCTCGGAATTTCGGATGACCGGCCGGTTGTTCTGACTGTTGCCCAGCAGACCCCTCGAAAGGGAATCTATGATTTTCTGAACATTGCAGACACGATGCCTGAGTACACGTTTGTGTGGGTTGGCGGTTATCCGTACGGGTTGCTGTCGAGCGACCGCAAGCTGATTGAGGAACGAAAGGCGAAGGCCGGCTCGAATGTTATCTTCACCGGTTTTGTTCCTGATATTACGGCGGTCTACTGCGGAGCAGATCTGTTGTTCATGCCCTCCTACGGCGAGATTATGTCGATTGTTGCTCTGGAGGGGCTTGCGAGCGGTCTGCCGGTTATCTCCCGTGATCTGCCTGAGTTCCGCGAGGTGTTCTCCGGCATCTGCGGATTTTTCTCGAACAATGAGGAGGCTGAGTCCCTGATTCGGGACGAGGATCTCTGGCGGCGGTCGGCAACAACGTCCCGGGCGTCGGTTGAGCAGTTTGATATTCATCGCATTGCAAAGATGCATGTGGATTTGTATGAGAGGCTTTTGGCATGATTTCTGTTATAGTTCCAACATTTAATGAGGAGGAGGGCGTGGAGGCATGCCTTCAGAGTCTGTGTGATCAGACGCTTCCGCGAGATCAATACGAGATCATCGTGGTGGACGGCAACTCGAAGGATAAGACCCGCGAGATTGCGGAGAAGTATGCGGATCTGGTGTTTATTCAGACGAGCAAGAAGGTTGGTGGCGCACGAAATGATGGTGCGATGGCTGCGAAGTACGATATTCTTGCGACAACTGATGCGGACTGTTTTCTCCCCCGCGACTGGCTGGAGAAAGTTCTTGCGGATTTCAAAAAATATCCTGATGCATCCACAATTTACGGAATTGTGTATCCGCTTGAGCCGGGAATTAAGCATAAGCTGTCTCTTCTCGGATACAATATTGTGTCAAGACTCGGCTACTGGACGGGAACTATCTATATGACGCTCGGCTGTAATACTGCGTTCCGGAAGGATCTGTTTATGGAGGCCGGGATGTATATTACGGCTGATGCGGGTGATGATTTTGAGATTGCCCGCCGGATGAAGCTGTATGGAAAGGTGAAGCTTGATACGAATCTGAAGGTCGGGTTTTCGATGCGGCGGTATATTGAGTTTGGGGCGATGAAGTCGATTTACCAGTGGCTGTATATTGTGAGGCACGGGGGAACTTCGGAGAAGTACCAGTACGCCGGAAAGGAGTACGGGAAGAAATAATTTTTTTCCGCAGAATCGTTTTTGATTCTGTTGTCTTTTTTTCACGTGGATGGTTCGTTTTCTTTATCTGTTGTGAGGGCGTAATTATTTCTGTCATCGTTATTCGATTCGGGTAACGAATTTTTGATGAGTGTGGATATGACATATCAGGAGATCTGTTCTTCGATGATTTTAGTACAAAGGAGAAAATACTATGAGTAAACCAGTTCATTCAAAAAAATGTATAATTGCATTCTTGGATTTGTTAGGGGCAACTAAACTTATTTTAGGTGACGACTCACAGGAACAAAATCTGAATAAAATGCGTGGGATCTATGATGAGGTTATAGCACTTCAAAAAGATAATAATCCAAATTTTCGAAAATTTCAGACTGTTCAATTTAAAATATTCTCAGACAACATTGTATTTGTCCAAGAATTAACTACGAACAAAACCGATCCTGTTGATATCATTGAGGGGTTGTTCAGGATATCTGGGGTAGTGAGTGATCTCTTATATTATGCGTTAATAGAACGTGGGTGGATGTTTAGAGGAGCGATCGCTTGTGGGGATGTCTATCTTGATTCAGATATGATTTGGGGTAAAGGGCTTGTCGATGCATATAATGCGGAGCAAAATATTTCCATTTATCCAAGAGTAATTATTACTGATGAGTTAATACACGAAGTTCAAACTTCCAAATCAGAGGTCGTAATATTTTTGAAATTTGAACAGGATTTCGATGGAATATATTATCTGGATTTTTTGACTCTGATGCTTGAAGAATATGAGGATGACTCTCCTGCTATGCAAGCAGGTAAAAAAAACAAACTGATGAAATTTAGAGATACATATAAAGAAATTCTTGACAAATTACCCACAAAACCCGATATCTCTTCAGCGAGAGTTCGTGCAAAACATCACTGGTTCATTAATGACTATAATCGATTTTGTATGAACAATAATTTTGATAAATTTCAGTTGGATCCATCTCTGATTAAAATTGCATTTGATGGCGATGAATCATGATTTCATTATGGGAGTTACGCGATGCGATTTTTTGAAACACGAAACACACGAAACAAAAATGTAGACTGATTAGTGGTGAGTTGGCTTTACTTGGAAAAATCAACCACAGATTCACGCAGATTCCAAATTTGGAATCCGTGTGAATCCGTGGCGTTTTTTTCTCACGAGGCAACACTTCGCTACTCAATAGTACACCGCGTAATTCATATTCATGAAAACAAATCATATTTTACTCCCATGGAGTCTCGGAAGAATGCCGGGAACAAATATGAAATAAAATAATTTTTCCGCGGTATATTTTTCCATAATTATTTTTTGTCAGTTCTTTTTATCTTCCCTCAGGTCCATTTACTTTTATCACCCGCAATTTGAGAGGAGATATTTATGCCGGAAAATATTTTTCCCGATTCTGATGCTGTCTACCGCGACGTTCGCGGCTCAGTGATTTCAGCACAGC
Organism: Methanorbis furvi; assembly: GCF_032714615.1. NCBI lineage: Archaea > Methanobacteriati > Methanobacteriota > Methanomicrobia > Methanomicrobiales > Methanocorpusculaceae > Methanorbis > Methanorbis furvi. The sequence goes on along the minus strand of NZ_JAWDKA010000004.1, from coordinate 161,607 downwards.
GAAGAGTCTACTCTGCAGTAAATGTTTCGATGGTTCTCGCGTATCATGAGATCGGCGAAAAAATATTTCTGGCTGTGGGAGACCGGGCCGAGTACGGGGCATCGCTCATTGCATATCTTGCGAAACGGCTGACTAAGGAGTTTGGAGACGGATTTGACTCCACCAATCTTCGTAAGATGCGACAGTTTTATATATTATTTCCAATTCGAGACGCACTGCGTCTCGAATTGAGTTGGACGCATTATCGCCTGCTGATGCGTGTTTCAAGCGAAAAAGCACGTTTGTTTTACTTGCATGAATGTGCTGAGGCGGGATGGAGTACGCGTCAGCTGGAACGTCAGATATCAACACTCTATTATGAGAGACTGCTTGCAAGCAGGGACACCAAAGGAGTCGCAGAGGAAATTTTTCGTGTGGAACCAAAACCAGAGTATGAAAAAATCATCAAGGATCCATATGTCCTGGAGTTTCTGGATCTGAAAGGGAGATCAGACTGGTACGAAAAAGATCTTGAACAGGCACTGATCGACTCACTGCAGGATTTTTTGCTGGAACTCGGCCGGGGATTTTCATTTGTTGCCAGACAGAAGCGGATAAGTTTTGATGACCGGCATTTTTACATCGATCTGGTATTTTACAACTATATTCTGAAATGTTTCGTGTTGGTGGATCTGAAGCTTGGCGATCTGACGCATCAGGACCTCGGCCAGATGCAGATGTATGTGAACTACTACACGCGTGAACTGATGAACGAGGGAGACAGTTCCCCGATTGGAATCGTTCTGTGTGCAGACAAATCTGATGCCGTCGTAAAGTACACGCTGCCCGAAGGAGAGTCGCAGGTGTTTGCGTCAAAATATATGCTGTGTCTCCCAAAAGAGGAGGAGTTCGCGAAACTGCTTTCAGAGTGGGTTGTGCGGGAAGAAGAGGTCAGATACGAACGGCGGTGAACTCACCGCACGAATTTGTGGAGAAGTTCGCCCAAGCAACCTCTCTTGAGATCAATCGCTTTTTCCTGACACATCTCATGACAGCAGTAGCAGCGAATACAGTTTCGCAAGTTTATACCCGCCGTTCCTTCCCGCAGTAGAACCGCTTTCTTCGGACAGATTCGTACACACTGACCACAGCCGATGCATTTCTCTTTTGCAATGTGTGGAGCAGGTGCGTAGACTTTTCCCATCTGAAACAGGCGTGATAAGATCATCCTGCGAAACCAGGTATTGTTCTGCGGCACAAAATAGGTCGGCGGCAGAGCAAAGTCAGCGATTCTCACAACTTCGTCTCCGGTTTCCTCCACAAAATCCAGATCCAAAAGACCGCGTCTTTGTGCAGCAGCAGTTGTTCCAATCCGTTCCGGCTCCATACCGATCAGTTTCTGCGCCGAAACATCAAGAGCATAGATCGAAGAGGAGGCAAACACGTACCCGCAATGTTTTGGCTCGCCTCCCATGGGACCGTTTCCTTCCATCCCGACAACCGCGTCCATCACCACAAAATCCGGTCTGATGAGTTCGTTTAAGTCCACCAGCATCTCGGAAAAATCCTCAGACTTTGGGAATCTTGAATGAAACACCGGCTTCTCCAGCCCCGGGACTACGCCGAACGTATTTTTCACCGCCCCGGAAAAACCGGTGAACATATGCGTCTTCAGCTTACAGACCGAGATTATCACATCCGCCTCGGTTGCAGCACGAATGATCGAAAATCGTTTCATCATTTTTCCTTCCGGAAAGGAAACCTCGGAAAACTCTGTGTCAACGAACGGCTCAATCCCAAGATCAGCTGCTGCGGCCGTAATGCCGGACCGTTCGTAAACTCTTCGCAGAGTCCTCGGCGTATACACAATACCTGCCCCCGGACTGTCTGCAATGATTGGTGTCCCGCCTGCTTCAAGGACCATTTTGCAGACCGCATACACAATCTCAGGATGCGTCGTTGCCGAGGAGTTGGGTCCGGCATCAGACAAAAGATTTGGTTTTATGAGAACTTTTTTTCCCGCAACCATCGGCAGACCGCAGGCCGCGGCTACCGCCTTTGCAACCGCTGCCGTTGCCGCGTCCCTCTCATAGGAATCACATCGTGCCACACCAACTGCGGTCATGCCTCTACCTCTTCTCTCTTCTGGTCACGGACAACCGCCGACAGAACTACTGCCAGCACCGCAAGACCAAGACCTACGAAAATCGTGAAATGAAATCCGTTCAGAAATGTTGCGGGATCCAGATCCATAAACGCCACCACGGTTCCGGACGGCGACGTTGCGAAGGTAAAGATTGTTGCATACAATGCGGTTCCAATCACGCTGCCGAGGTAAATGCAGACCGCCATCAGTGACGAGCCGGTTCCCCGCTCTCCTTCCGGCGCATTCTCCACAATCCGGCTTGCGGCAGGTCCGCCGGCAAGACCCCAGAGAACCCCCATCAGTACCAGAGCACAGAGAAGCGGAACAACTCCCATCTCCGGCATGATCATGACAAAGATCAGATTGAACAGTATCAGCATAACACATGCAGCGACCGCAAAGCTCCGCCGTCCGGTTCTGTCCGACCATCTGCCGATCGGAATTCCAAGAACTGCCGTAAGTGCTGGAGGAATCAGGAGATACATGCCGCTTGCCGCCGTGTCAAAATGCATTCCTGTATGCAGATAGAACGGCAGGAGGTAAATGACTCCCATGTAGATCACGTTGATGAGCAGGAATGCCACAACGACCGACGAAAATTTCCAGGCGGTAAACACTCTGATGTTGATCAGAGGCGATCTGCATTTCAGCTCCCGGACCGCAAACAGTACGGCAAAGATCAGACAGAATGCGGCACAGAGAATGATCTGCGGATTGGAGAGTCCCAGATGCGGAACTCTTTCGAGTGCATAGATGCCGAAGACCATCATGGCAAACAGCAGCACGGCACCGATCAGATCGAATGGTTTCTTTTCTGCCGGCACATCTTTGGGGATGACGCGAAGAGCGAAAGGAATTGCGGCGATGCCGATTGGGATGTTGATCAAAAATATCCAGTGCCAGGAGAGGTAATGCGTGAGGATTCCTCCAAGTGCCGGACCTGCCGCAAATCCGATCGAACTTGCCATGGTTAAAACTCCAAGAGCAAACCCGAGCATTCGTGCCGGCAGGCATTTGACGCAGAGCATGGGGGCGGCTGCGGCAATCATTGCAGCGCCCACGCCCTGAAACATACGTGCCCCAAGCAGCCATGAGAGATCAGTTGAAAGACCGCAGACCGCAGAGCCTATGGTGAAGATGACAAATCCGCCGACGAAGACTTTGCGGATATGGCCGCGGTCGGCGAACTTTCCGAACACGAGAAGAAATCCGGCCATCATGAGGAGGTAGGTGATGATGACCCAGGAGATTGTTCCGGTGTCGGTTCCAAAATCCGCTGCTATCACCGGCAGGACAACGTTGACGATGGACCCGTCAAGTCCGTCCATAATAACACCTATGGCAACGGCTGTCAGAAGGAGTTTTTGATAGAGTGGATTTTCAATGACATTCACAAATATTCACCGATTTTTTTCGATTACTGCGATGCGCGTCACGATATAGTTTATCTCGAACGAGTTGTCAGTCGGTTTTGGCGATCTGGCGGATACGGTCAATGCCGTGAATTTCCCGGATGACGTCTGCGACTTCCGGCGGAACGCATTCGTCCCAGTTTTCGCCTGCGATCATGCGGGCACGAATTGATGTTCCGGAGAGCATTTCTCTCTGATACATGGGAGGCGAGGTGACGGTTATTCCTGCTTCGCGGAAGAGCTGGATGACGAGCGGGTTTGAGGTATAAACGGTGTCAAAGGGCGGCGTCATGGATTTGACATGGGAGACCCAGAGGGCATTTCGCTTGACGTCCTCCAGAGGAATGATGTAGATGGGGATGTCGATATTTTTGAGGGCGCGACTGATCATGAGGACGCGTTCGCCTGCGGTGAAAGGGTGGCGGAGATCGTGACTGATCTCTGCACTGCCGATTCCGATGATGAGTTCGTCGACGTCGTGGGCGATGCTGTCAATCACGGCGTTGTGGCCGTTGTGATAGGGCTGAAATCTTCCAACGTAGAGGCCTCGTTTCATTTTTTTCCTCCGATGAGTGCTGCGGTTCTGGCAGCTACTGCGCCTGCGGTAAATCCTGCGTCGATGTTGACGACGGTGATTGCGGCACAGGACTGGAGCATGGAGGCGAGAGCTGCTTCGCCGTGGCCCATGTAGCCGTAGCCGGTGCTGACCGGAACGCCGATGACCGGTTTGTTGACAAGGCCTGCGACGACTGAGGGAAGAGTCCCCTCACGTCCGGCGCAGACGATGTAGATGTCGGCTTCTTTGAGCCGCTCAAGTGCAGGGAAGAGCCGGTGAATTCCTGCAACGCCGACGTCGTAGGCTGTGAGCACAGCGGTCCCCATTTCTTCGGCGATGGCTCTGGCTTCTTCTGCGACGCGGATGTCTGAGGTTCCGGCGGTTACTATGGCAACAGTGCCGCCTACGGATTTCGGGACAGTGCCGTCCGAGAGAATGAGGATACGGCAGATCTCTCGATAGTCTGCGGTGATGCCTGAAGGCAGAGCGGCAAGTACTGCTGCGGTTTGTTCGGGGGTGATGCGGCTTGCAATAACGCGTCCTGCGGCACGGACGTAGCTGTGCATGATTTTGATGAGGGAACCTGTGTCCTTTCCTTCGGCGAGGACGACTTCAGGGATGCCGCAGCGGTCGGTTCTGGCAAGATCAAGGTTTGCGACTTCGTCCACCGGAAGACCTGCGATGAGCTGTTCGGCGGTTGTTGGGGAGAGGGTGCCGTCCCGTACCTGTGCGAGTATTTCAGGGAGGGTGTGATGTTCCGGCATGGTTGTACTATAGTAGGGCGGCAGGAGATATTAGGGTGATGGACTATACGGTCTGGGCATTTGCATTGATCTTTTCAATGGTCTGCCGAATGCCATTCCAGAGACCCTGGTCCCCTGAGAAAAGATCTACGACAGTTCCTTTGTCAGTAAACGGTGTTCCCTGAAGGACTGACATATCTGTCATCATGCCGTTTTTGACGATGTACTCAACAATCCGGTTGAGGAAATATATCTGCTGTTGATTGAGACGGGCATCCTGCAAGTAGACGGAAAATGCCTCTTTAGCCGCGTTCATGTCAAGGCCAACAATCTCCCTCACAAACACTCCGAGGGGCTTACTTCCATATTCTGCTTTGTACTGCTCATGACTTCCCACCTCTTTCCAGAGAATATTTTCAAGAACAGTAATGTCATTGCTATCTAATGGAACGTTTGTTCTTAGTTTCGAAATGACCGGAACATTCTGATGTTCACGCAGATATGCTATCGCCTTTTCTTTATAGGTTCTCAGGTAATCCTCGGTCAGATCAGATACATGCCATTCTGTCTCCAGGATTTTATCACTGAAGTTTGTGTCATAGATTGTTTTGGATCCTGCCGGAAGGTACTTCATGAGGTCACGGAGTTTGTTCCGGATATGTTCAAGTTCACTGATACCGGCATTTTTGACATAGTCAGTGTGGAGAATTTTTCCAATCAATTCTTTTTGTGCAAGAATCTCAGGGATGGTTGAGATGTCGGCAATTGCCCTGACTTTTTTCAGAAGATCTTTTCTGGCTTTTGGGTAGGGTTTGCTTACCAGCCATGCGAGTTCGAGACCATATAATAGAGCATCGAATCGTACGGCTGATGCTTCATCGCTATTGGGAAGGATGAGAGGTGCAATCTCCTCAGAGATTTTGAGCGTGTCTTCGTAGGTCAGAGCCTGCCAGGCAGTTTCTTCCCGATACCGATCAATGTATCGCAGATGCTGACGGACGGCGAAGTTATCTCGGTTAAGTTCCCTGACCTTTGTCAGGAGATCAGAGATGAGATCACGCCGGAAGCTGCGGAGAGATTCTGTCTGATACTCGTACTCCTGAAGTTTATAGGCCATCTCAGTCTGAAGAGTGAAGATGCGTTCCTGCACAGTCATGATCGTGTTGGTTTCGCGACCGTGATCATTGACGCGGAAGAACTCGAAGTTGCCGCAAAAGTCAAAGATGTAGAATTTGTCTTTGTCGGAGCCATCGATGAGGCCAGGACAGAGTCGTGTGCCGCGTCCGATCATCTGCCAGAACTTTGCTTTGCTGAGAACTTTTTTGAAAAAGACAAGGTTGACAACTTCAGGGATATCAATGCCGGTATCCAGCATGTCAACGGAGATTGCGATTTGCGGGTACTTTTCGGAATTTGAAAATTCGTCGATGAGGCTTTGGGCATAGTTGGTGTAGTTGTCAATGACACGGACGTAGCCGGGCGGATAGTTTGGGTACTCTCTTCCAAAGATTTCGTAGATCTTTTCGGCATGGGCATGATTTTTGGCGAAAAGAATTGTTTTTCCAATTTTACTTCCATAGCCGATTTTTATGCCGTGGGTAAAGAGTGTTGCAAGTACTTCTTTGATGGTGTCGGCATTAAATATCCATTCGTTGAGTGCGGAGCTGTCGATTGCCTGAGGAATTTCTCCGTTTTCATCGAGGAAAAGTTTTTCGTACTCTTCTTTTTCTTCGTCGGTGAGTTCATCGTAGATGATTCCGTCGGTAAGAAATTTGAGTTTTGTTTCGATGGAGACAAAGTCAACGAGGTAGCCGTCGGCAACTGCCTGAGCGAGATCATAGCCATAGGTGGGGATGCCTGATTCGAGGCGGAAGGTTTCGTAGGTATTTTTGTCAATCTCGTCTTTTGGGGTTGCGGTAAGTCCGATTAGATGAGCGTCGAAGTAGGTGAAGATGTCTTTGTATTTGTTGTAGATGCTGCGATGGGCTTCGTCGATGATGATGAGATCGAAGTGGCCGCAGGTGAAGAGTTTTCCTCCTTCTTCATCCCGAATATCGTCGATGGCGTTCATCATGGTCTGATAGGTGGAGAATACTGCCCGGGCGGTTGCGACATTTTTTTCTTCGCAGAGGTTGGCTGCGGCAAGGTCGGGGAGGAGGTTGGCGAAGGATCGTTTTGCCTGTGTGACAAGGCTGGTTCTGTCTGCTAAGAAGAGGATGTTTTTGATCCAACCGGAACGGAGAAGGAGGTCAACTAAGGCGATGACTGTTCTCGTTTTTCCGCTGCCGGTAGCCATGACGAGGAGGGCATGTCTGCGGTTTTGTCTGCCGAATGTTTCGGCAACTGCGGTGATTGCTTCTTTTTGATAGTATCGTCCGGCAATGTTTTCGTTGATGGTGATCTGATCTAGAGAGGTTTTCTGGGTATGTTTGTTGTGTTCTTTCTGGAGGTCGAACTTGGCGTAGATGCCGGAGACCGGACGTTCCGGGTAGTGAGCGTCGTCCCAGATTTTGGTGTCAAAGCCGTTGGTGAGGAAGATGATTGGTCTGATGCCGAATTTTTGTTCGAGGAGGTCGGCGTAGAGTTTTGCCTGCTGACGTCCGATCGCTGGGTCTTTGCAGGTTTTTTTGGCTTCAATTACTGCGAGGGGTTTGCCGTCGTCTCCAAAGAGGACATAGTCAGCGTAACCTAGGCCTGCTTTGTTGGGCATTCCGGCGAGTTCGTACTCTTCGAGCCAGTCGCGGCCGCGTGTCCATCCTGCATCCATGAGGAGGGTGTCGATGTAGAGTTTTCGGGTTTTGTATTCTGAGAGGTTGAGGGGTTTTGGAGATGATATTTTTTGTCCGGCAGGGATTTCATCCGAGAGGTAACTGACAGCGAGGTGATCAAGGAAAACGTTGAGATTCTGGCAGGCAAGGTCTGTTTGTTCCGGTTCCGGACTGGTGGTGCTATGCGCTGCGGTGTTTCCGAGGATTCGGATGTAGTTGATGCGTTTGTGGAGGTCGGGTCCGAGAAGGCTTCGGAGTTCGGGAGTGTTGAGGTAAGCGGCGAGATTGTCCTGATAGGGAGGTATGAGTGTTTTATCGTGGGCATACAGCCACTTAAGAGAGAGTTCGAGTGCTCTGCGGCAGGTGATGATTGCAGCTGCTGTGTCAATTGAACGGAGTTTTTCGGCGGCCTGAGCTGTTTGAAGAATGTCTTGGTATTTCGGGGGTTGATTATCAGATGCTGGTGGCATGTGTTTTGGATGTTTTTGGTATTTGTTGTGAGAGAGGTTAAAGGCTTTGGGTGAATGGGTCGGGTATTTTTTTGTGAGTTGGAGAATTACTAAGAATTACCAATTTGTGACAATTAGTAATTCGGATTTAGTAATTTGGATATGCCGGTTTTTCGGATGTATCAGGAATGCAGAGATTAGATGGATGCTCATAGGAGATTTCCCACATGAGGTTCAAAGATGTGTAGCATAGGGGAGATTTTCTGACGATAGTTATTATAGTTTTCATCCCATATTACTAATATAGAGCCTGACAAGATGACGCTTACCAAGATTTCATTAGAGAATGTTACGGTATTCCAGTCGCTGGATTTACCTTTGGTGAATGGAATTAATATTTTTCTTGGAGAAAATGGTACTGGTAAGACTCATCTTATGAAAATACTCTATAGTGCTTGCCAGGCAACCAGACCAGATGTTTCTTTTAATGAGAAACTTGTCCGTGTGTTCAAACCGGACAATATGATGATCCAGAGGATTGCACAGAGGGCGCATGGAGCAGTTACTGCGAAAATTACAGTATTCTCAGAAAAAGCAAATATTTCCTGTACCTTTGATCGAAAAACGAAAAAATGGGATGCAATGGTTTCCGGAGAGGACAGATGGGAAAAGCAAATGGGAGATTTGACGAGTACTTTTATTCCGGCAAAGGAAATTTTATCGAATGCTTGGAATCTGGAGGCCGCGGTTGCAAAGAATAACGTGGATTTTGATGCAACGTACGTGGATATTATCGCGTCTGCGAAGGTGGATATTTCACGGGGAAAAGATCCAGCTAGCAGGAAGAAATATCTTGAAATTCTGCAAAAGATAACCTCTGGGAAAGTTTTCGTTGATAATGAGAAGTTCTATTTGATGTCAGGGAATAATAAACTGGAATTTGCCCTTGTTGCAGAGGGTATCCGAAAAATTGCACTACTGTGGCAGTTGATTAAGAATGGAACTCTGGAGCATGGTTCTGTTTTGTTCTGGGATGAGCCGGAAGCAAATATTAATCCGAAGTATATTCCTGTTCTGGTAGATCTGTTGTTGCAACTGCAAAAGGATGGGGTTCAGGTGTTTATTTCCACTCATGATTATCTGCTGGCGAAGTATTTTGAGGTGAAAATACAGCCTGGTAACGAGGTAATTTATCACTCTCTCTATTTTCAGGATGAGAATGCAAAAAAACTGGTGCTGTGTGAAAGCAGGAGTGTGTTCGGCGAACTGACCCATAATCCCATTGCTGCTGCATATGATCAACTTCTTGATGAGGTTTTTGCCAAGGAATGGAGTTGTCAGGAATGAGTCCTGATATGGTTTTTGAAGAAAGTAATGTGCGTTTCAATTTTTCTGGGGCTGTCTGGGCTACGAAGAGTTTGCATGATCATTACAGAATCTGTAGTAATTCCCTGTTAAAGGATGTGGATTTTATTGTGGAGACACAAGGGGAGATTTTTTTTGTAGAAATAAAAAATTCAGCATATGCTGGTGCGAGATGTCCTGAAGTATTTGAAGGCGAGAAGATCAAAACAGATAAACACTGTCAGGATATTGCGGGAAAGTATTATCACAGTGTGTTATACCCGTTAGTTTCCCGGAAGGAGAAAAAATACATATATCTATATGTTCTTGAAACAACTTCAAGAGTAGATCGGACGTCGCGGAAGTTGATTCGTGATAAAATCATTAAATATCTGCCACGAAAATTCCCCTGTATGCCTGAGGGAAGTAAATCTCTGATTGATGAGTTTGATATTGTGTCTATTGATGAGTGGAACAGGAAGTATAGTCAATACCCCATCACGCGTTTGTATTAGAGAATGGTGAGAAACTATTGTGTGTTCCTCATTTTTCGAAAGCTATTCCATTGTGATATCAATATATTTTCACAGTATCGTCGCCCGTATCCTTGCCTCCAAAAGTTCGCGTAGATCGTCCGCATCCTTCCAGAGAATCAGGTTATCATGCGCAATGTCGAAATGCAGCTGGTTTTTCCGCAGTCCGTTTGCATCCGTCTCTTCGAACCAGTCTTTTTTGCATGTTTTGATAACAATTCTACCCAGCCCTTTGGCATAACCTGCTTCGTAGTAGACACCAAGATTGTTGTACGTGAAGTCGGCGATGATGAACCGGGATGTTTTGATTCCGCTGATGATTTTATCGGTGATGTCGTCATTGTGTTCCTCTTCGTTGACGGTAAACGCGGTGAAGCCGCATGCTTCACAGGCAGGTTTGATGGCAGCGTCACGGATAGAGAAGAGTTCGTCGGAAAATTTCATGGCGACAAATATTTTGGTGGAATTTATGTTGGTGGTGAGAAGAGATTCGGCGTAGGTTAAGCCTTGAATCGTGAGCATATATTCCGCATGGCTGGGGTATTCTGAGTTCATACCATACATGACTTTTCTCGATTTCACATATCCAAGATCATCCAATGCCCCCATCATTGAAAATAATTCTTTTAAATTTCTGGCGTACCCCATTGCAGGAGGAGTCTTTTCCCAAAAATTAATGTGGGTGAAATCTCCTCCAGAGCGATACATGGTCAGGATGATCTTATCCAGTTTCTGCATTGCAGTTTTAGGGATGTGGGGATCTGAGAGAATTTTTGGAATGGTATCGCCATTTATCAGAATAGGGTCTTTCCTTTCCAGATATGTTTCATACAGGTATCCTGCTAATGTCGATTTTATTTCCTGGATATATGGTATTTCTTCATCCGCAAGTTCAAATTGATGGCACACCGGACAGTTGTATAACGGTATTTTTCCTTCGTAGAGGTTGCAGGAACAAGATTGACCACAAATGGGACAGGGAACAGTTTGAACTGATGCTTCTTTCATGATATGTATGTTATGATTCAATTTCGGATTTTTCAATACTTTTCTGCTCTTGCAGATACTGTTTTATCCCTTTTTTGTTGATCCAGGGATTTCTGGAGTTCAGGAAATAATTTCCAATATATGATAACAGAGGTATTTTGCAAAACAGTTTCAGGATCCTGTTTTGCGTTCCAGTATCGGTTGATTTCTTCTTATCATCTGCGTCCACAAGCAGATCGACCAAAGAGGTGTTATCATGTTCATCTATCCAGCAGTTGCAATGATATTGGTGGATATATCCTTTTTTTGGGATGTTTGAATTTTTCAGACTGTCATAGTAAAATGGTCCATCATTCACATCAACCCCGCCCCGACTTCCATGACCAAATATCCAGAGATTAATGACATTTGAATCTTCGATGACACGTGCAACTTCATTTTTAGTGAAACAGAAATAAATTCGGTATGGTTCTTTTTTTGATTTGAAAAAGCCTTCTGCCAATGGAGATATTCCTTCGATGCTGGAAAAATCTGCCAGACGTAGAATGTTTATTGGGATGAGAATTCCAGTGTGAGGATGATGTGAGTGATATTCGTCGAGGGAGGTCAGGATTTTTTTTGCAATCAGGTGTCCTTCGATAACTGAATAAGAGGATAAAAGTCCAATTGCGAACATTACCCCTCCACAAAGCAACAATCCAGAAAGACAGATATTGAGGTACCACCAGTTAGAGAGAATTTGTGTCGGATATAGATAATAGATTGAGGCAAGGAGAGCAGTGATGAGCGGAAATATTATATAAAATTTGAAATTCGCCCAGTGCTTTTTCTCACATATAATGACAAACAACATACAGAGAAGCCAAAGTAGAGAGATAAATTGAATCGGGGGAGAAAGAGCTATCTGTAATATCTGTTCTAAGGACTGAGAACTGAAAAATACACCTGAGATGAATATGAGTAGGATCGCCCCACCAACCAATGAGAGACCAATGCCGCAAAGTAGATCAATTCCAAACACTCTTCTCTTACAAAAATTTTGAAAGGCCAGGATATTGGAATGGTAGGGATAGTTACAGATATATGTTTTTATCTCTTTTGTCATCCAAAAAACTCCTGCATGAGGGATTTTTTCATAATTTCTAGTTTTTCCAATGCTTGGATACAGATACATTTTTCATTTTCTATTCTTTCTATAACTGGTATGAATCTTTGTTGGATATCAAGAGGTACATCCATTATTGGAAAATTTTTTACTATTGATAAATTTAAATTAGTTTGTTGGCAACCTCTTCCTAATCCTCTTAATTGATTATATTCTAGCTTAAGATGATAATAAAGATATTCTGGACAATATTTATTGTTTGGTAATATTGCTCCACACGCCTGGTTTGTTGCCGCCTCAATTTTTAGAATGCCAACTTGTCCGCGGGTTTTTCCTTGGCCATACATTGCAACCATAATCGTATTTACGGGCAGTAGCTTACAATTAGTATCTGTTAGAGCCATTTCAGAAATATATTCCTCTGAATTATAAATGTATCCAGCCTCAATTTCACCTGTTTTTATCCATGGGACAACTCCATTTTCATAATATTTTGAATTGTTTCTATTGGGTGTTGCTCCAGTAACAACATTGGCAAAAGATCCAATTGTTCTTAGATCCCACCCCATCTCATTCTTCACTGGGTCACCGAACATCTCCACAAACCTCGCTTTCACCAGCATATCCAGCTTTTCTATCTGCGCCTTCCGCAGAGCTATCAGCGAACTTATGTGATCTAAGACCGCCGCGATACGCTGCTGCTCTGGAAGCGGAGGGAGAGGGATTGTCATCCTTCTAACTGCAGCTTGATTTAATTTTGAGCGTGTAGTCCCATTAATTAATTTCGATACATCATAATACATCAGAGAATAATTGAGATAATCTATATCTAAATGTGAGTCTTGTTTTGGTCTAAGAACATGTGCATGATTATTTACCCAACATTTCCCAGACACGCGATAGGCAATAGGTCGCGTTTTGTCCCCAAAATATCCACCATCTTCAGCAAGCAGGACTAATTCACCATCAAAGATATAGTCATTGATATAATCTTGAATCCCGTTTGCTCCATAATATGGATAAGGACCTTTTACTCTTTTTGATTCGGTAACAGGTACTCTTTGGCTATCTAAAATGTCACACACATCCCCCAGTCGCACCATCGGCCATTTTTCCTTTTTCCCTCCCGTTAGATTCATCCTCTCCCGCCTCTCAATTCCTTTCATACTATCACCTCCCTCCATTTCACTCATTGTATTCCACCTCTCTGATGCGGCAAATCATATCCTGACAATGGTGACATTTACCGTGATATTTACAGTGACATCGGCATGTCCCCAAACACCTACTCATGCAAATCACCTTCCAAAACGACCTCCCAATGCCCGGTCTTCTTCGACCCCACTCTCCTGATAACCCCCTTCTCCTTCAGCTGTGACAGAATACGTTCGACCTGTCTGTCCGTAATCCCTGCATTTTGCGAAATATTTTTTGCTGTAGCCAACGGATTCTTCGAAATTTCCTCAAGCACCTGCCTCTCATTTATTCCGACATTTATTCCGACATCATCCACAGTACCCGCCTCATCTTCAAGATAATGGGTTAATTCTGTTAAACCCCATAATGCCCCAAATAGTTGTAAACAATGATATTTCGTAAGATGTTCTGTCATTCTCCCATGAAGTAACCAATGTCTGTTTAAGTGGGCTGGTTCAGCTTCTGAAAACATTTTATGCGCGGAATAGTTCTCGATAAATCCTCTCAATGAGAGGAGGAGCAACGCATTGGGGTCGGCAATCTCGATGTGAAAGACTTTCTGATACGTGTTTTGAAACATTTTATTGATCTTGGTCTTCATTACGTTGTTTTGATCAATCAATAAACTCTCAATCAATGGAGATAGTGATATACAACAACAATGATATAATTTTGCATTAAAGGTCAATATTGATTCTGAAAATACTTTTTTTTGAAATTCAGTACTTAATCTATCATGAATATCGGATACAACCCGATTGAATATTTTGGCATTATCTCTCATATAAAGTGTTACGATGTCATCAGATAATGTATTTGAATCTAATAAGTCGCGCGGGATATCACATATTTTTGTTGGAAGGACCCAATTTAATTCTCCCAAACGATGATGAAATGCATATGGTGATTTAGTCAGTGAATAGGATACATCATTTACTAGATTTTCCCAGAGCTTGAAACATTCGCCGAACCCAAATTGAATTTTCTGTAAATTTAAGTTTAATTCTGACATATTTTGGTTAATGTCATCAAATATTTTTTTGAACTCTAGGGACATTAAATATTCTAAATATTGATCTCCCTGTGATATGAGGTGTCTATTGGATTTCTTCTCCTCCATTCAGATCATCCTCTCCAGCTCATCAATCCCCTTCATAATTTCCCCCTCAATCCTCCGAATCTCCGCCAAAATCTCAATCGTCGGCGGAAACTCCTCAGCCTCATACACAACCTCCCGATACTTGTTCACCGACAGATCATAGCCGTTGCCAACAATCTCCTCCTTTGGCACAAAGAAACTTTTCTCCGTTCTCGCACGTCCCTCTTCTCCCGACAGATTATGGAACCTTGACACAATATCAGAAATATCATTATCCCCTACAGGAGATCTCTTATCATCCAGAGAAAAACCGTCTGCCTCCATATCATACATCCACACCTTATCCGTCCCACCATGTCCGGTCTTCGTAAAGATCACAATCGCAGTTGAAACTCCCGCATACGGCTTGAACACTCCGGATGGCATCGAAATTATCGCCTCCAGCCGGTTGTTCTCCACCAACTCTTTCCGCACCGCCTTGTGTGCTGAAGACGACCCGAACAAAACACCATCCGGCACAATCACCGCACACCGTCCGCCAACCTTCAGCATCCGCAAAAACAAAACCAGAAACAACAGCTCCGTCTTCTTCGTCTTCGCAACCCGCAAAAGATCACTCGACACAATATCAAAGTCCAGACTACCCTTAAACGGAGGATTCGTCAGAATCAAAGAAAACTTTCCCGCATCCGTATTCTGATCCGACAAACTATCCCGGTACTCAATATGCGGACTTCGAACACCATGCGTCATCATATTCATCGCCCCAATCCGCAGCATCGTCCGATCCATATCATACCCAAAAAACATCCCCGCATGATAATGGCTCAGCTGATCCTTATCATAAAAGATCTCCTCAAGATATCGTTCACGCAAATACTCTCCAACAGAAACCAAAAACCCGGCAGTCCCACACGCCGGATCACAGATAACCTCTCCCGGCTTTGGTGCCATCAGCTCCACCATCATCCGGATAATATGCCTCGGTGTACGAAACTGCCCGTTCGTCCCCGACGTTGAAATCTTTGAAAGCAGATACTCATACACATCCCCCTTCGTATCATCCATCTCCCCCTGCTTCATCAAACCATAAATCCCATCCAGAGCATCCACAATCTGCGTTAACTTCGCCGGAGTCGGCACCTTAAAAATCGCATCTCCCATATACTGCGAGTACGCACTATCACGATTCGAATCAAGAGATTTGATAAACGGAAAAACGCCGGACTGCATCACCTCATACATTCTTGCTGCCGGAAAATCCCGAAACACCGACCACTTCAAAATCTTCGCATCACAAAGCTCCTCTGAAATCCTCACCTTCCGATCAAAAATGCTTGAGTACGACAACCCCAGCATCACGCTCTCCTTCGATCGCTCATTATCCATATCATCCAGATCGTGAACAAACATCAGATACGTAATCTGCTCAATCACATCCAGAGGATTTGTCAGACCTCCTGTCCAAAAAACTTCCCACAACCCGTCAATCTTATTCCTCAAAACCCCGGTGATCATTACCACAATATAGGCAATTCTCCCATATAAACAGACCAGCCTTTCTCACAACTCCCCCCCTATTTATCCCCCCACAACAAACAGTACACTTACACAACCGATTATCCATGCAGCTTGACATCACCCCGAAAACCCTCACCTACCGCCTCTCCGGAACGGCAGTTACCGAACTCAGCTCCCTCACCGCAAAAACCCTGAAGGAAGGACAGATCGACGCAGACGATGCCAAAAACTTGCAGATAGCAGTTGAAAAAGTTCTTCTCAAATGGCTCTCCGTCTTAGGCGAAGGAAGCGAGTGTACGTTCCGCAGCGGCAGAAGACTCGGCCGCCAGTACATCACACTCGCAGTTCCGGGCCCACGGGTTAACCCGTTCGGCGGTGAAGAGGACTGCGTCTTAACCGGCGGCAACTCGGTGCAGACACTTCTTGCAAACATCGGCCTTGTCCCGTCCTATCACTACGTCAACGGCGAAAACCAGATCGCCCTGATGCCGAAACGGAAAAAGATCAACCCGATCGTTTACCTGATCTGCTCCGTGATTGCAGGACTCATCGCCGGTCTCGCCTGCCGGTCTCTTCCGTCCGATGTTTCGCATGCCATCGCCGAAGGTCTGGTCACTCCCTTATTTGACACCTTCATCGGCATTCTGATCGCAATCGCTCTTCCGATGATGTTTCTCTCCCTGCTCTGGGGTATCTACAGTATCGGGGATACGGCGACTCTTGGAAACATCGGCAACAAAGTTATCGGCCGCTACTTCGGAAGAATTTACTTTACGCTCGTCGTCTGTACGTTCATCTGTCTGTTCTTCTTCCCGTTCAGTGCCTCGGGAGGAACGCAAGGGATCGGCGAATTCCAGGCAATCTTTACGATGCTGCTCTCCATCGTCCCATCCAACATCATTGCACCGTTCGCGGAAGGAAACACGCTGCAAATCATCTTCCTTGCGGTGGTGTTCGGTCTTGCGATGCTGATTCTGAACAAGAAGATTCCAACGCTTGTTCAGCTGGTCGGGCAGGCAAGCACACTGATTCAGCTGGTGATGGAGTGGATAACTTCGCTTCTGCCGGTGATCATTTTTGTGAGTATTCTGCATCTGATGCTGACCGATATTGAGAATCTCGGTGATCTCTGGAAACTGTTTGCCGTGATTCTTCTCTGCGTTGCGGTAAACCTTGTTCTGATGGGCGGCGGTGTTGTTCTCGGCAGAAAAATTTCTCCGGTGCTTCTTGCAAAGAAACTGTTCCCTTCGTTTTTGATTGCTTTAACAACGGCTTCTTCTGCGGCAACGTTTTCGACGAACATGCAGACGTGTCAAGAGAGGCTCGGTATCTCAACGAGACTGGTGAACTTTGGTGTGCCGCTTGGAACTGCGTTTTCAAGGCCAGGGCATGCGGCGATCTTTTTCTGCGTGTGCATGTTTATGGCAAGTTATTACGGGGTTCCAATAACGTTGTCATGGATTTTTATGGCGATTCTGACCTGCGGTCTTCTGGCTCTTGCGGTTCCGCCGGTACCGGGAGGAGGTATTGCGTGTTACTCGATTCTTTTTCTGCAGTTAGGGATTCCTGTTGAGGCACTGGGTATTGCAGTAGTGCTTGAGATTCTGCTGGATTTCCTGAGTACGGCGCTGAATATGGTGGCGGTTCCAATCGATATGGTGCAGGTGGCGGCGAAGCTTGATATGCTGGATGAGGAGAAGCTTAAGGCGGCGTGAGGAGTTCTTCTGCGAAATCCTTCATTTTCCACACGAGCGGGAGCGGAAGTTCAAGCAGACTGTTGTTTTCCTTTCTCAGTATTCTGAGATTTAATGGGATATGTGCCATTTTATGTACTCTCATCACATTTTTTCATATGTATTTTGCAGTGGTGTGACGCAAAAATGATATGTATTATGTGATTGCTTGAAGGAAGATGAGGCTAGTGGTTGAATATATGATTTGGTGGGCTGCGGAACCTTGTAACGAGATTGAGTGCTTTTGGTATACCGTAAATTACATGTATAATTTCATTTTTTACGTGCAATAGATCATATCACCCGATTCACTCCATTTAGTATGTATCTTTTCAAAGTACAATCTTTAATCCCATTTGCCATCTAATACTCATATTATAAAAAAAGTATATGTCAAACTGAATGTCAGTGTGATTGTCGTGGGATTAATAAGTAATTTTGGAGATTGGTATGTATATTAACAAAGTGCAGATCAGGAATTTTCGCAGTATTAAATCAATGGATTTGAATTTTCATGAAGGTAAGAATGTTATTGTAGGAAAAAACAACTCTGGTAAGAGTAATATAATTAAGGCAATTGATTTGGTCATTGGAGAAAAATATCCCACATATCTGACCTTTCAAAAAGATGATTTTCATGCGGAAAAAGATGACACTGGGAACATTCAGTATGCTGACTCGTTCACTGTCGTCGTAGAGTTGAAACATGGGGAAGTACGGGCATCCGCATTTAACGAGGGTGAGTTATTGAAATATACTCGAAATATAGTTTTTTACACATTTGTTGATGTGCCGATTATAAATGATTCTGGAGATATTGATGAGAGATATCTCTATTATGATGGAAGAGAATATCCTGGTATATCTGTAAATTGGAAAAAAGCTGATCTCATTTCACCTCTATTATATTCAGCTGATTCTATCTCTATCTTTTTACATGTTCAACATAATGAGGATGAATTTTTAAACAACTATGGAATTGTTATCAAAAAAGATAATTCCTATGATTTTATCTATGGTGTTAATAAATATCTGAGAGACGCTCTAATTACCAGCGTGATTATTCCGGCTGTGCGGAGTCCCTATTCTAATTTGAAAATAAATAATTATTCCTGGTACTCTAAAATGTTAAAAGAGCGTTGGTATTCCAGCGATGATACTCTTCGGCATGAATTAGAAGAACTGAATCACAGTGTCAGAGAAAAAGCAAATGAAATTTTCTCTCCGTGTATTAATGGGATTACCTCCCAGGTCTGTAATACTATCAATGCCACATCCGTCAATTTTCAGTTGATGACAAAGCATACTAATGAAATGTACAGAACAGCCTCTATTTACGTTGATGATTGTGGATTTGAAACAACATTAGATCATAAGGGTACTGGTACACAGAGTACAGTTATCATCTCATTATTTGCCCATTACTGTAAAATGATCCACAAATCAGGATCATTGTTGGCAATCGAGGAGCCTGAATGTTATTTGCATCCTCACGCAAGACGTTCTTTGTCATCTTCTCTTGATGATTTTATCCATGGCGATGATAGAGGCAAACCTGATAATCAGATAATTCTCACCACACATTCTACTGAATTTTTGAAAAATACTCCTGTTGAGAATATCCAAGTAGTTAGAAAAGATCCAAAAACGGGAGAATCAATCATTGTTGGTGTTCCTAATGAAGGTGATTACAAACAATATAACCAAAAGTTGGAGAAGATCATAAATTCTAAATCCTCAGAATTATTCTTTGCTGATGCTGTAATTCTTGTCGAGGGCGGCGAGGAGTATCTTTTACCACTAATTGCGGATCTGGAAAAAGAAAGTGGATATCCTGAGAATCCATTGGATAAATATAATATATCTGTGATTAATGTGGGTGGGAAAAGCAATTTCTCTGTATATATCTGGTTACTAACTCAACTCGGGATAAGATATTATGTAATTGCAGATTTCGACTATTTACATGGTGGAAAAGAGTTATTATCTCTGAAATCCGATGATGCAACATTATATTTACCGAGTACGGAAAGCAAAGTGTACGATAGGAGTGATCTTCTCAACGCATTGTCTTCAAAAATATCAACAATTTCTAGCAAATTACCTCAAAATTGTGGTTCTCTCAAAAGATCTGTATCGAATTCCCAGAGTCTTGATGCAAAAGCCTTCTGCGATGCTATAGAAACAGCATGCCTTACCGGTGAGGTAGGCGATGACCTCAAAAATATTTGGGAGTACCTCAAACAAAAGCACCTAAAACAGAAAATGTCACTGAGTCTTCTTCGATCACTTGGTGAGGATAAATTTAGTGACTCTCTAGAAGATATTCTGGATGCATTATTTCAGCAAGAACATATCTACATCCTAAGAAAAGGAGAACTTGAAGATTATTATACACCCGCAGGATTGGCTATTCTTACAGGAAAAGGAAAAGAGATAAAAGCAATAGGAATTGCGGATGCAGTCTATGATAATCTATTTGAAGAGGGAAATACTATTGCTGACTATCTTGATGTCACTGAATATGCATTGGTCATAAAGCAGACAATAGATGATTGTAAAAATCCAACATAAAATATTTTTCAAACAAAATGCACTTTCACTGTGCGTGGTTATCAGTATATATTCTTGAAAGAATAACTATCATTCAATGCCTGCAATATCAGACTATTTTCCCTATGAATCCTATCGTCCTCATCAGGAAGAGATGCTTAGAGTCGTATCTGAAACGATACAAGAACAGGGTATTCTGATGGTTGATGCACCTACAGGCACTGGAAAATCCAGTATTGTTATTCCATTTTTAGCTGAGCGTAATAGGAATAAAATTATTGTGGCAGTTCGTACAAATTCACAACTTAAAATATTCATTAATGAACTGGAACAAATTCGTCAAAACAAGCAGAGTGATCTTACCTATAGTTATCTCATTGGTAAATCAAAACTGTGTCCCTATGCTACCACAGCATCTGGAAACATTTACAAAAAATGTCAAAAACTTCGACGACATACTCTTACTCTTCTGAATCAGATACTTGATCAGGATCCGGGTATAAATCCCCTTAAAAGTACTCTCCTCAAAGAAATTTTAAAGAGAGAGGATTCGGAATCTCCTACCATTTGTCAATATTATCTTAACAGTTACGACTATTCAGCAGATACAGAGGACTGGTCTGATGAATATAGCACAAAAAAACCCGTACAATCAATGATAGGCAAATGTAATGAATTACTTACCCATCGCGTCGATCCTGTGGACATCATGGAATTTTCCGGTAGTTTTTGTCCTCATGCTGTCCTGTGGCAAGCTGCTCCAAAGGCAGATGTTCTTATTGTCAATTATCACTATCTTTTCCGAACTGACATACAAAATGCCCTATTCAAAAATCTTATCACCGAGCCGGATCATGTTCTGCTGTTGCTGGACGAAGCACATAATCTTGGGGAAACAGTACAGTCCATCCTAAAAAATACTCTTTCAGAGATAACTATAAATAAAGCAGAGGAAGAAATGGAGATGCTGCGTAAAGGTGTAAACAAAGATAAATTCGATCTTTCTGCTACAATGCATCTTCTAAATCGATTACGTGCTCTCTTAAAAACGCCCGTACCAATAACCGAACAGGAAATGATACTTGATCCTGAAAGCATTTTGCAGAATTTAGTCACGAATTCTGACTGGAAAAATCCTGGAGTTCTTCTTCAAAATATCTCTGATCTCATCATTGGGCTTGATGATGAAAATTCGGTACTTGACACGATACATTCTTTCGTTTCGAAACTTGCCCAGATTCAAAACAACAGAGAATACCTGTTTTATCTATCAAAGAACGAGGATAAACCCTCTCTTCATATTAAGTACATCAATCCGGGAGAGTTTATACAAAATTTTGTTCAGAAATTTCAATCGGTAGTTCTCGCAAGCGGTACTCTGTCGCCAATTCATCTTTATAAAAAATATTATTTTAATGATCTGGACGTTAAGTCTTTTACAGTACCAAATATTTTTCCTCCACAAAATAGGTTGATTCTCTGTGGCTCTGATATTAGTTCAAAGCTGAATCGACGATCTGAACCGGAAAATGTTGAGAACATCCTGAAGTATATTCGAATATTGATAGAATATCCTGGCAATGTGGCTGTATATTTTACGTCCTATGATCAGATGAATTATTATAAAAGGAAGTTGGGATCATCAATAAATAAAAAAATCCTGTTTCAGGAACCTCGAGATTCAGATGAAGCGGACCGACAGATTAAGAAGTTTATGAAACTTCCAGAACGTGGTAAATCTGGAATTCTTTTTGGTGTCTGCGGGGGTAAATGGAGTGAAGGATTGGATTTCAAGGGTGAATTGCTTGTGGCTGCACTCGTCATTGGGCTTCCACTGTCCGTATATTCAGCAAGTCAAATATTCATAAATGATCAATATTCTATAAAATATGGGATTGAGGATGGTAGTTTTATCGCTTATAATCTACCAGCAGTGAACAAAGCACTTCAGGCACTCGGCCGTGTTCTCAGAACTGAAAATGATCGCGGGCTGCTCATACTAGGAGATGGACGATATTTACAGAGATATATTAAGAAAAATCTTCCGAAATGGATTCAAAATGAGATAATGAGCTGTACGGTAGATTCACTGCCAAATAAGATCGAAGAATGGAATGTAAATAATAAACACTGACCCTTTTCACACCATCCTCCGAAACCGCACCCCCATCCTCTCCCCTATCCTCCGTACCTCAATCACCCCGAGAGCCTCCATACACCCCGCATCAATACCCCCATCCCCTTTCCTTGACGAACGGGGAAACACCACATACCGCTCCGCATACGCACTCAGAAAATCCGGACACTCCCAAAATACCCTGCCGGTAAACCGTACATACTCAAAAAAACAGCGTGAACCAAGCAGCTGGCTTGCAATCCCATGCAGGGACGCATACTTCATGGACCCCTTCAGTTCAATGAAGACCACCCATCTCTCCTTCTCTCCGGCACAGATAAGAATGTAGTCCGAACGTCTTGCCTCACCCCTGCTGCTTTGAAAACACCTGCCTGTACATGATGCAACATCGGGTTTTACGGCGATCGTATGCGGAAGCAGGCCCGTGATCGTGACACAGGTGTTCGGGTTGTCAGGATCGGTGAGTTTCAGACGGGGCTTGCCGTCGGTGCCGGTGTCCGGTTCAAGAATCATCTCAGGAACGAGTATCTCCCGAAGAATCCTGAGATCTTCTTCGGGAGTGCCCATTGGTTTCGACATTTTACAGAAAAGATATCCTTTCCTCTATCCGGCATTCTGTTTTACATATCGGAGATCAATGGAAAGAACATCCAGATCTGACATTCCGATGATTGAAGGATTGAGGATGGTCTTCAGTGTATGTTTTCCGTCCGAAAGGGAGTACGGCATGACAAAAACCGAATTTTTTGCAGTGTAAGTTTGTTCATCCGCTTTTTCCCAAGTGAAGTCAAAACCGGTTTTCTGTACAGATATCAAAGGAGAACTGAGTTCATACACCACATTGCCGGACTGATCATCATAAAAAACGAGGGTTGATTGAAGAGTAAAAATTCCGGCAAAAGAGGTGGAACCAAACCATGTTCCTATCACAGGTTCAAGAGTGCTTTTCTGTTCCAAAAAATCGAAGGTTGCATGATTTTCCGCACCCCAAGGCACAAGGACGAGGGTGAGGAGAACACCGCAACAAAGTCCGAGAAGGATACATGTTGCGGCAACAGCAACGCTTTTTCCATCGATCTGCATAATAATGTATAACCCTTTTAGATGATCTGATGGTAGGTGTCTTTTCGCTTGGTGTCCATGTAGAACGGCAGATAAACAAGACCGAACTCTTTGAATTCAAAGGTGTAGTCTATCCACTGCAATGTTCCTGAGACGTCGAACTCATTTTTGAGGAAAATGAACTCGGCATGCTGGAATGCGGTGTTCTCATCGATAAAGACAGGAAGTTTTTCAAAATCATCCCGATAACTATCCTCCAGGTTGGAGGAGCCCGGAGGATTGTTGAGAGAGTAGTGTTTGCTGAGTTCATCCACGTCGTCATCCGGGAGTTGTGCGGCACAGACGTACATCGCACAATCGCCGCTTAGGAGTTTCTGTCCGGAAAACAGTCTCCAAAGTCCGCCTCCCTGAATCTTCCGATCACGTACATTGATGAATACGTTAAATCCCCAGAATGGAAGAAATATCAGTCTTCCCTTCTTGGGATCAAGCCCACTGGGTTTTACCAGCTGGGTTGGGACAGAGTACACGTCATGTGTATCGCGGGAGACGCCTACATAATGATTGTTGGGACACTCCAGTACCACACCAAAACCTGTTTCCCCTGTTATCTCATGTCCGCATTCCGGGCAGGAAAGTGCTTTTAATGCCATTTATCTCACCTCACTGGATGTTTTTGATTCGGTTTTCTGATTGCCGGTGGTGATCTCTGATCCGTACTGGAGGATGTGGAGACTCTTCTTGTGAAGGCTGCGACCAATCCATATCAGAATAACTGCCATTACCGCTGTTAGGATAAACCCAAGGAGAAGTTGGCTATCGGACATAAGAAGGAATAATAAATAGTCATCCAACATCGAATACCACCATATCATCGTAATCAGTTCAGCTGCGAGGATACCAATTCCTGCACCGATCAGTGTACTTCCAATACCGAAACAGATACTGAAGTTTGTGGCCTGTTGTCCTTTGTCCCCTGGTTTTGTACCGGCATCAACATTTCCGGTACGACCATTAAGGACAACCGAGTACTCACGTCCGTGATACTTGTAACGGACAACAACATACGGCAGGTATATCAGTTTGAAGTCCTTTAACTTGGGAAATATTCTGAGAAACGTTACGTTGCTTATCCCGGCACCTGCATCATCCTGTGCGGTATCAATAACTGCATCTGTACTGGCCTTCTTTGCATCAGATTCGGATATGGTTACCGGTACAAGGGAAATTTGTTCCTGAATCTCAAACAATGGGACTACAGGGACTGATATGTCATAGGTCTGGACTCCGTATTCAGAACCATCACAGGCAATATCGTCCCATACATAGTTCTTTTTGTACATGCGTTTAAGGAACTCGTATCTCTGGTTTCCTTTATTGTCTTTGTACACATTGTATCCGCAGACAACTGTCCGTGTTTCTGTCTTGGTTTTCCAAAACGGGAGATACATGGTTTTGACACTGGCAAGTTCCGCAGAGGTTGCCAGATCCCGTGCTCCTCCTTCTTTGAACCATTGGTTTACTCTATCCCATGCATCTTTCTCCAGAATTTTTGCTCTGGCAACATACTTTTCTAATCCATAAAAATTCGTAGAAACATAGGCTTTGTGACAGCTTTCACAATACACAACAGGCTCTTTCTCGTTCAGTACCAGTTTCGAACCGCAGTTTGTACAGAAATATCCTTCAACGTTGCTGTTCATATCGGTTGATGCTGACCGGACTACATCGGCATTCATGCTTCAGTCTCCGTGGTTTCCTCATAGGAACGATTCTTTTCCAACTCATCAAGAAGAACCGAACCATCACGATGGGAGAAGTAGATCACACCAATGATGGATCCTAAGAATATAATCAAGGATACAATGTTTCGCAGTGCAAACCAAGGATTCACGCCCAGAAGGTATGACATATTCATCCAACCATTCACATAACTAAAGATAGTATTCTGGAATAAACCTATAATCCCTGCGATAACTCCGCATACTATCCCTATATAGAGATATTTTTTTGTACACTCACGGTAAATATTGTCCGTGGCTTTAGGAAAGGCATCGGTATAAACTGTACCTGTCACTCCGTTGATAAGCAGAGAGTAGGGAGTTCCACCGTATTTGTACTGAAGATGATATACCGGTACAAATATCACAGCCTGTTCTTTGGGTTTGCCCATGTACTCGGTCAGCAGAACATTCATGTCTCTATCCGGCATAATGGCCTGAGCATCCAGAATTCCTCCTTCGTAGAAGAGAAGTTCTCCGGGAGGGATTGTATCAATGTGAAGATCCTGATTTACGGGATTGTTCTCACTGAGAGAAAAAATGGATACCTGTTCCATTCCATCCAGAATACGAACAATTTTTCCGACAGGAAGATAATACTTGTTCCATTGTTTGTCGGTACATTTTACCAGAAGATCATGAATTTTATCCGATGATGCTGCCCATTTTTTGAACACATCATTTGCCCGCTGATCGGTGATCGTAAAAGGCATGGTGTACAGATACAGGGTATCTGCTTTGTTCAGACTGGTGATCGTTCCGCAGTAAGGACAGGTAAACTGATCTGCTGCATGGGTAAACTCGAAGGTGTTTCTGCACTTGGGACAATCTATTTGCATGTTTTTTGTCTCCGTTTATTACTCACAGGAACATCTTTTCGCTTAGTATCCACCGTTGATTCTAACAGCTGTGTGATATGCATCATACATGTTCCAGATCCACCAGATCAGCGGGAGGAAGAACAAGAGTCCGAGGGTCACCAGACCCAGGAGAGCGAGAATAACCCCGGTAATAAAATATCCGATTCCTTTGAGAATCTGTCCATTGTACACCTGACCAAGACCGACGATAAAGAACGACAGAATGAGGGCCAGAAACGGACTTTTATGCCGATATCCTCCTGATGGGCTGCTTCCGGATGAACCTCCGGAGAATGAATCTGATTTAATAATTGGCATTGTATTTTACCTCCTTAAGTTAATTTTTCCCCGCAGTACGGGCAGAATGCCACATTTGCAGGAACTTCCTTACTGCAGGAAGAACATGTTCGAACAGTTGATGTACCACATGTCGGGCAGAATTTTGCTCCGAAAAGCAGGTTTCCGCCGCAATTGCTGCACTTCTCCGTAGGTTGCCCCATTGGGAAACCTGACTGCATCTGCTGTTGCTGCTGCATCTGGTTCATCATGGACATTGCCATCATGGTTCCCATAGCATCAATTCCCCCACTTCCACTGTTTCCTGTTGCGGCTCCTGCGGCCATTCCCTCCAGAACTTTGTTCTGATTGAGCATCTGCTGCATCTGAATACCGCCGACATTGGCTTTGGCATACTGGTTGCTGCCGCGTGACGCAAAGGAGCCGGCAGTAACGTTGGCACGGTTCATCTCCTCGTACTCTTTGTCAGGTTTGGCTTCGAAGTTGTTGATGTCAACAATGTGGATTCCATACCGTTCCATACAGGATTTGTCCGATGCGGCGGAGAATGCGTTTGCCAGTTTGATACTTTCCCGTTTGATGGAAAAGACTGACATTACCCGTTTCCCGTTTTCATCCACCCGCTCCAGTTCCGTTGCAAGAACCGTGCCGATCTGTAGTTCGGTGTCTTTGTTCAGCCGCTCCACTATTTCTCTTTTGGAAATGTCTGCATTGAAACCAAATGCATCAAATAAGAGCTGTAGCGAGATCTCCTCGGAATTTACCTTGAACGAGTAGGAGTAGTGTACATGAATATCGACAAAGGCGTCGTCATCATCGATCGTCGGATCTCTGATCTGGGCTGAACCGCCGTACTTGTCCATAAACCGCTGGGTATTGACCCAGTACACATCAATCTGACTGACTGCTCCGGTGATTGCTTTGATAATACCGACGTTGTCACTGTTTAGGGTAATTCGTTGCTGTCCGGTACAGACCTGCTTGACTGCACCATTATAGACGATGATCGCTGCTTCAGTCGGGCCAATGATGATATCATCATTGATATTGAACTTCCCGTTTCTTGGCCTGACTTTTTTTACGACCGTAACCGGTTTGTCAATGTCATCCCACACATAGGCATTTTTACTCAATCCAAATAATCCCATACTTCACCTCTCCTGCGTCACTCAAACACCTTTTTTCCCTGAATGGTATCCATTCGTTCCCGGGAAGTTTTCTCAAAAAGCTGTACTTCTTCACGGATCTCTTTGAGGTAACTCTTCAGTCGGGAAAGATCACCAGCTGCAGCGTCACTCGAGATGTTTTGTGCGGTTTCTTCCAGATGAATGACAGTTTCAATCATCGACCAGTCGTAATCATACAGGGCATTGATTCGTTCAGGTGTCATGTAGAAATTGTTCATAACACCGAAACTGAATCCGCCGGTCTGAAGTCGGGTTACTCCAATTTGTATTCGTCTGACCGGATCAACTGCATCTTTTACCTCTCCAGCGGACATAAACTCCCCGTCAGCGAGTAATGCTGCCTGAGTTTCCTGCAGAACGGCGATAACATCTGATTCAATCTTTTTTCCGAGTTGTTTTCTCAGTTCGAGATCAGATGCGCGGGCATCTTCTTCCAGACGATAACCACGATAGCCAGGGAAGGCGAGCTGAATTTTTTTGTGCAGTCCGCGTTCCTCTTCAATTTTTTCTCGTAAATCAACCATATATTCACCTCAAAATATGTTTTACGTTGGCCTCCTGATAACAAGCAGACTGATGATTCCCACAATTGCGGCAACAATGAGAATACCGGTAAGAACCAGAATAAGTGCTGCATGAGTAAATGTGGTAATAATAGCTGTTGCTCCAATTACAGCAATCAGGACGCCAAAACCCGCCAGCACCATCTCAACAGTACCGACAAAAAAGGCGAGAACGATCAATACAAGTCCAAGTCCAAGGGAAAATATACCCAGGCAAAGAATGGGGGCAAGCCCAAGATAGCCCAGAATTATAGCCACACCTAAAAGAAGAAGAGCTGACAGCCATCCCAGATGGAATCTTGTATCATCATTAAATTGATACATTGAGATCACCACCGTCAGGGTTTTGGAAATCAGGCGCCCTTTCCGGACAAATTTTCATCGTATCTCCCATAGGGCAGGAGAAATATGATTTTATTCCAAATACCATACAAGTATTGGTTGTTTTATTAATACTTATTAAAATATAAAAAACTATGCGGTATGGATATTAATGATATGTTTTCCTAAAAGTCCGAATTAGTGAAGATAACAAATTCCGTCGAATATGCTCTGTTTAATGAATGTGGTATAAATATGTGGCAGTTTTTCATACGAAATAACAGATTAACTCCAATACAAAACCCACGATATCGAAATTAATAAGTATTAATTATAGGGGAGTTCTGGAGATAGATTACTGAAGGATGATGCTGTAGAATACCAATCAGTCTCATCCGGAAAATCTTCTCACCCCAAAGATGTCGTAACCATAGACATCGATAAAATGGCTGCTGATGTTTCCACCTCTTTCGTTACTTCGGCAGCTTAATCTTACCTCAAAACAAGTCTGTTTTCCCGTCCATATCTTCACGTAATGTCATACCCTATTTTTTGCATGCCAGCAATATCCGAATTTCTTCAGTACTGTACGAAAAAATCGACAAGACAGGCCTACACATCTGCTTTGTGCAGTTATCTCCGGATAACTCTGGGACTCTCAGTAACAAAGGAGAATCTTGACGAACTGTGGAACATCTACCTCTTTTCCGGCAGAAACATCATGCATGACCTGCAGTTGTTTCCAGAAAAGTGCAAGAACCATAACCTCTCTCCCAAAACCATCAATCTCTACTTTCAGGTAACTCTGCTGTATCTCCGGGAATGCGGACTTGCTTCTGATGAGGCGCAGCTTCGCAGACTCAAAAAAATTCGCCCGAAAAACCGGCCCATCACCAGAGAGGCAGAACTCACCCGCGAGATTATCCGTACGATTCTTGTTCATGCCGACGTCCGCCAGCGTGCCGAAATACTCATCGCCGCATCTTCCGGAATGCGGATTGGAGAAATTCTCCGGATAACCTTCGATGACATCAACCTGACTGCATCTCCTGAAGAAATCTACATCCCTTCCCACATCACCAAAAACGAAACCTCCCGTACTGTATTCATCAGCAAAGAAGCAGCAGTTGCCCTGCGGGAATGGATATTTGTGCGCAATGGTCCCCATATGCTGAAAGGCAAAGAACCGGCTGCCGATAACCGCATTTTTCCCTACTCTGTTACCAATGAAACCGCAAAACTGAACAGACTCCTTCAGGCATCCGGCACATATCGTATCGACCCGCAAACCCGCCGCTCCCTTATTCACTTTCATTCGTTCCGCAAATTCTTCCTCACCGAGTTCAAACTCGCCGCCTCTGCAGAAGTTGCCGAAGAACTTGCCGGACACACCGGTTACCTCTCCGGCTCCTATCGCCGCTTAAGCAAAAGAGACATGCAGGAGGAGTACCGGAAAGCGGAAATGCGGCTCACCATCGGTGAAAACACTGGGGAAACTACCTCAGATCAGATCACGGACATCCATGAAGAAATGCAGCGGATAACCAATCAACTCAAACAGATCCGGACCGAGTACCAGCTCTTACGAACCCGGATATCGAATGAATCCCTCCTCCCCGAAGAATGAAACACCGGATGTCAAAACCTTCGCCTCCCTCGATTAGGTCCTTGTCATATTTTTTCACCACAGAAGTACATCTCTGGCGAAAAATCATAAAGAGTTCATTACGGAGTGAACAAAATGATCGCCCTCTCTGCAGCCATCCTGTACGAATACCTATCAATAAATACACGACCATCTGAATCAAAGCAGCGGGAGTAACCCGCCACTTTTTCCCATGCCAAAAAGTCTTTCATGATGTCAATCTCATTATCTATCATGCAGGCGATTGAGAACAGAGAAAAAAAATCCGTCACCGTCTCCGCTGATGTCCACCGGCGAATCGTCGCACTCCGCGAAGGAAATGAGACGTATGGAGATGTAGTTGCCGCTTCCATAACTGCACTTGAGGAGAAGAAACGCCGTACCGCGATCCCGTGTATTGATGATATTTCCAAGGAAGAACTTGATCGCCGCTCCCATGAGATGAAGGAACATCCTGAATGCCGGATCAGTTTGGAAGAGAGCATGAAACACCGGGCCGCAGCAAAAGGCAAGGGAAATGTTTGAGTTATTTCTTCATCCAAAAGCAGATAAAGCACTAAACGATCTTTCCGACGATGAATATCTACAATGTTCTGCAGCTCTCGGTCTTCTTGCAATCAATCCGTATCCAGGCAGTGGCGGAGATAAAGAAAAACTGAAAGGATACCAGAATCGATACCGGATACATATCGGGCGATCCTACTCGGCAATTTATGAGATCGACAAGGAAAAAAAGGAAGTAAATATCGTATCGTTTGGAACAATCGGCGACATTCACAAAAAATATTGATCGTAGAAGCCAGTCATGTTATCTGCGTAAAATACATACAAAACAACTTCCTCAACCACGCGGTGTGATGTCAAGGAAAATTTATCCGTTCTTTTCTGAAAAATGTTGATCGAGTAACTGATGAGCGTGGTCTCGTGAGAAAAAACCGCCACGGATTCACACAGATATTTAATTTGCCAATCGCTGTTATCTTGCGTTCGGTCGGGACTCCGGCTAATCGCCTGCGTCCTTTTCGACCTCACTGGATAACAGCTGGCAAATTTTTCGGTTTTTTGTTGGAGTGGTGATTATGGTTTTTCGCATCGTACCCACTCAGATTTTTTTCTGAAAATGCAATCTGTGCAATTCTGTAATTGATTTTTTCCAAACAAATCCACATGTGCCATTCAACAAAAAACCAAAAAAATTTGCCAGTCATTATCCAGTGAGGTCGAAAAGGACGGAGGCGATTAGCCGGAGTCCCGACCGAATGCAAGATAATGACGATTGGCAAATTTGGAATCCGTGTGAATCCGTGGCTGTTTTTTTCTCACGAGGCGACACCTCACCACTCAACAGTACACCGCGTAACTCCTACTAAAAAAATAACGAAATTACATCGCGTTCTCGCATTTTCGTGATGTTCTGTCTTTTCCCCAACCAAAAACCCCTGACGAACCGAAATTACATAACCCCTGAATGATAAGTTACTGACATGGCAGAACCAACAAACTTACGTGAGCTCGTTGGGAAACGATGCACATTCATTGGAACCTTCTCCCGATTCGGGTGGTATACCATAAAAATGAAAAATACCCGGTATATCAAAGACGTCGTCATGCTTATCAACATCACCGATGAAAACGGAAATTCCATCAAAGAAAAACTCTCGTTCAATCTCACCAAAGGATTTCAAGAATTGGAGTTAAAACGAGGCGACATCATCTCATTTTTGGCAACAGTGGAAACCTACCAAAGAAAAGAGTACGTTCCCTACACTGAAGAGAAAATACAAGCAAATGAAGAGAAGTTAGCGGCACTCAAAAATAAACTGCCTCCGGAAATAAGCGATGACAGAGACGCCTTATACACATATCTGACCGAGTGCGGGCTGAGATATCTCATGTGGAAGGGAGAGCAGACATGGTGTCCTGACTACAAACTCACGCATCCCGCAAAAATACAGATAATTGGTTTCGATGACGAGTTAGAAGAACTGGCCGAATCGGAAAAATACCGCCCGAAACCTGCATGGGCAACAGCTCACTCACAAAATACTAAGACAAAATGAACACATAAATATTCTCACACCCAACAAAAAAATCGGGCAGGCACCAGACATGCCTGACCTGAGACAAAAATCATGAACCGACACACAAAAGCAAACTCTCCCTCACCGGAGAACCAGGATCGCAGACCGCGTCCCTGTACCATTCGCCAAAACTCAGCTCTTTTCCAAACTCCTTTCTCGTCGTCGTCGTACCGGCAGTAACTCATCCCACTACAGTACCTGACAACAGATATCAGATATCAGATGTCAGATATCACCCCTGCATCACAAAAATTCCTGCATTGTTCAAAATAGAACGAACAACTGCATTACTGCATGTTCATAGGTACTCTTTGTCCTTGATAGTATATATATAACTCATCTGTCTCGGAAAACACACACGAAAAATAAAAAAACGTCAGACCCCTCTGACGAAAAAGATCTGCCTGACATCTGATATCTGATATCTGACATCTGACATCTGATGTCAGCAGATCCCCCATCAAAACGATCATGAGAATTACTACCTATATCGCCGTAAGCGAAAACGAAGTACAGCTTCTCGACAAAAAACTCGAACAAACCCCCTTTGAATCAAGAACCGACTTCCTCACCGCATGCACCCGCGTCTTCCTCTACGGAAAACACACCGACAAAACCAGAACACCCGGTCCCCTCATGGAAAACTGGCTCGGAAACCTTCATGACGCAGCAGCAGTTCGGGAGAAAATCCGCGAAACCTACTTCGATCTGCTCCATGAACTTGCCTTCCCTGCAATCGCCATGCGTGGAAGCAGGCCTGCATATCGTCTCCTCAGAAAAGACCTCGAACGCGGCATGCTTGAACGCTGCGGCATGATCCCGCCATCTGAAGAAATGGAAACCCTCGCCCGCATCTTTGAAGAGATCCATATGCCCGAGATCATTCAACACCGGACAGAAACCCTCAAAGAACAGTATCTTGCGGAGGACGCTCCATGACACTCGTCCACCAGCCGGTTCCCGGCATCCATCTGGGCGACTACCTTGCCTGCGAAAAATACACCAGCGGCCAGTGGATCTTCGATCTCTCCGCAGGAGAAATCTACTCACGCAGAACAGGTGGTCCAGTCCCCTTCCGCAAACAGTCCAACGGCTACCTCACAACATCAGTTTTGCACAAAGGCGTCCGAACCGATATTCTCAAACATCGGGCAATCTGGGTAGTTGCAAACATCAGATTCGGTCTTCCGGTAGATGCCTCCCTTGAAATCGATCACATCAACCACAACAAAACCGACTGTAGAATCCAGAACCTCAGGCTCGTCACCCATCTCCAGAACGAACGTGCCAAACCCACCGCCCTCAGTCCTGAAACCGTCCGAACCATTCGCAAGCTCTATGCCGCAGGCGGGGTAACTCAGGAACGACTCGCGGTTCAGTTCGGCATCTCCCGTCATTCCGTCTCCCGCATCATCCGCTGGGTAACCTACACCGAGGTGGAGACCGATGACTGAGCGGACCTATCATCTCACCGGCTACTGCTGTCCGCTCTGCGGCACCGCATTTGAGTTCTCTGACTGGACGGATGGTCCGTCCCCCGACCATCCTCCGATTCTCCTTTGTCCGAACTGCGGCGGCCCGACGCTTCGCACCGGAGCTGAGGAACGTACTGCAATCACCGAATATCTGATCCGAAAAAAACAGGTACGACAGATCATCGCTGAACGCACCGCAGAAAACATCAGCCTGAGGGATGGAGTATGACAAAAGTTCCCATCAATCCTGGTATTCTTTTCGCCGAAAAGATCGGAATCTTTTATCCTGAGCCATGCGATCCTTTTGAAAATGCAATCTGGGCGGCAGAGTTTGCCGAGGTGTTCCGGCAGCTTGCCGAAAGGTTTGAGGAGCAGCATGCAGCAGTAATCGATCGGATCTGCATCGAAGGCCTGACCTCTGTTCACTACACCATCGAAACCCCGTATACGCTCACCCGCATGGTTGACATCGGCAAACTCAGGCGAAATCTTCCGGAAGTGTTTGAAAAAATCGTCTTCATCAGATCCTGCGACGCAGAGAAGATTCTCGGACGAAAACATCTCTACGAACTTGCGAAAGCGGCATCTCCGGACCGGGTCATTGCGTTTGAACAGGTGAATCTCGGGGATCTTCGGCAGGTCCTTGCTGAAAGTGAGATTCCTGCGTATATCAGTGTCGTGAAAAAGCCGCAGCTGCCGATGATTGTTCCTCTGGGGGAGACTCCGTGAGATGGTATCTGTATCCTGATCTTGCCAGTCGTGAGAGGCTTCTTGGATTGGTTGTTGAGGAGAAACTCACCGTCAGAGAGATTGCAGAGAGACTTGGATGCGGCAAAACTTCGGTTGTTTCTGCTCTGCGAAACCACCGGATTGCACGACCCTATGTGGCGGATGTTCCTGAGGAGGTGAGGCGAAAACTTCGGATGTTTTGATTCCAAATTAGAAGCTAAGACAAAATTTAGCTTTATTATTTTTCATTGTCTATAGTTATCTGAGTGATGCGGCACGATTACGAATACGCCCGCATTCTCATGGATACGATAGAATATGCCACTCGATTTCACCCCGACCTCTATTGTGAAGGCTGCAAGACGCAGCTTTACTGTACCGATCACCACTGCTGCTGCATTTGATGCAAACATTGCTGCGCTGAAGGCAGTCGATAATCCGCTCGGCGCAACTGCCTACCAGACCGCCGGTGAGACTATCGACGGTGTCAGTGTTGCGAACGAATACTACAAGGCAACTATTGCTTACCTCTCTCCCCTCGGCGAGGTAATCGGCAGTATTGTTATTGATGCTCCGACTCGTGCTGTTTACGATGCGGTTGTTGCCCACATTCTTGCAGACGACACTCTCACCGCTGCCTTTGATGAGAACGCTGTCGCTGACCGCGACAACACTAAGGATTCCTGGAACGTTCGTCTCAAGATTCATGATCCGACCGGCGAGATCTACTTCCTCAGCTTCACCAGAAAGGATCTGAAGATCAGTTCTTACGAGAGTGATGCGATTCTCGCTAAGGTTGAGGAGTGGGCGGACAACATCCAAAACCTCAACTGACCGCCCCGCTTCAATCCTAATGTGGGGGGTTTACCGCCGCAGGCGGTAAACCCCCACAGGATTAAACCGGCTCGGCATCTCGAGTCCCTTCGGGACTCGGTGACCACGTTGATTGGAAATATTTGAAAAATACTAAAAAGGAGAAACATCATGGACACTATTACCACTATCCTCATTATCGGCATTGCTGCACAGGGCATTACCGGCGCCGTCCTCATTCTCGCCGGCCCTATTTACGCATGGAACGATCGATGGCTTGACCGGACACATCGGGCGACTGCTGGGGAAGATAAGGACTAAAACATCCAATCGACAGAACGCCAATGAAAATCGGGAGTAAACAACTCCCGGAACTATTTTTCGCAAGATCTCTTTTCGTGATATCACAACCCAACAAAACACATTTTTTCAAACCAGATCCATCAGCTCCCCATACCCCTCCTCCTCCATCTTCTCATACGGCACAAATCTCAATGACGAGCCGTTTATGCAAAACCTCACTCCTGAAGGAGATTCCTCATCACCCCCAAACACATGTCCCAGATGTGAATCTCCTGCCCTGCTCCGCACCTCAGTCCGGCGCATCCCATGCGACCGGTCCTCGGAAAACACCATCGTGTTTCCATCAACCGGCTCTGAAAACGCCGGCCACCCGCAGGAACTCTGATACTTATCTCTTGAGGAAAACAACGGCTCGCCGGTAACCGCGTCCACATACAATCCCCGCCGCACCTCAGTCGTCAGCGGATGCGAATGCGGCAGATCAGTTGCCCCTTCCTGGGTCACGGAAAACTCCTGAGACGAAAGCCGACGCGAAATCTCCGCATCACTTGGCCGCGGGTACAGCTCCGGATCCACCCGCATCGATCCGGCATAGGAAAACAACTCTCTTGGAATATGACAGTATCCGCCCTGGTGCTTCTCCAGATACCGCTGATGAAACTCTTCTGCCGGATAAAAATTCAGCAACGGCAAAATCTCCACATAAAACGCAGAATGCCTCCGCCGCTCAACATCTGCCGCACGCCTGACAACAACTGCCGACTCCTCATCAGTATAATAGATACCTGAGCGGTACTGTGTTCCCCGGTCATTTCCCTGACCCCCTGAATCTGTCGGATCAATCGCCCGGAAAAACAAAAACACTAATCCTGATAGGCTTACTCGGGCCGGATCATAGACAACCCTCACCGTCTCGGAAAACCCTGTTCTCCCTGAACACACCTCCTCATACGATGGAGCAGGGCCGCTTCTGCCGTTCGCATATCCGGATACTGCATCAACAACTCCTTGGACTGAACGCATCAGCTCCTCAACACCCCAGAAGCATCCGCCGGCAAAATAAATTTCCCTGAATGCTTCGTTTACCTCATCCTTCTGCTGCATAGCAAACTCTACGCGAACGCAGACGATAAAAGATCGGGTAGAGACAAATCAGTCCCTCTTACCAGAAGCAACTCTTCGTCTCTTACTGGAATCACTCTCATCAAGAAAATTATCCGATGTCGCAACACTGTGCCCAAGCTCCCGTTCCGTCTCCGTCCTGGCAACACCCGCAACCCTTCCGCCGCGGCGTGCAACCTCGCGACTCTTCGGAAAACTCTCCGGCTGCTCCTTTTGCGAAATCTCCGTCGTCACCCGCTCGCCAAGCATCGTAAAAATCAACTCCAGATCCGTCATATGATCCCGAAGATTCTCATTCTTTTTCGCAATCCCCTTCAATGTTCTGTACTCTGCAGGCGTCATTCCAAACGTTGCCTTTGAAATTTCCGCCGTGAGAATTGCAAACTCCCTGTCCGACGAAATACCTCTCTCCTGCCACTCATCAGTAAGATTCTGACGTATCGCCATTCCTCGAAGACGCTTATCAATCCAATCTTTTGGATAACCCTTCTCCTCATACAGAACCTTCATCCGTTCCTGAGCAAGTTCAGGATTTTCAATCTCCTGCAGCCGCTCATACCCGACCTGTGCCAGCCAGAGCTTCAGCGGCTCAGCTTTCGGCGAAGGAATCGACTGAACCAGACGGAAAATATGCCGGGCATTTCCCGCAAGAACTTTTCGCATCTTCCCGCTCTCGGTGACCATAGCTACAGGGGGACAATTTGTCCCCAGGTAGCCGTCAAGTTCAGGATCGCGTCGGCGAAGTTTTTTCAGATAATCTCGCGGGTTTACCGAATCCGTCAGCACCTCGACAATATCCACCAGCGAAAAATACCAGAGTTCCTCCTCCTCATTCCATGTTGACCGGATCGTCTTCTCCTGAAACAACTTAATAGAAGAGCCAGGCCTCATTTCAGATCAGAACTCCGGAACTCATTATCCAGAATATAGGAAACACAACCACATAAAACATCCCGCACAAACCCCCAGCATTAAGACAACTCGCACCAAATAATTATCATTTATGCCCTTCGTTGATCCGATAACCTACATCGTCGCCTTCGGTGCGATCGTCGTCTCCTTCCTCTGGCTTAGAGACACCCGCATCTTTGTCAGGACCGGCATTGAAGGATACCGCAAGGCAGCTTACCAGGGAGTACTCTTCACCGGACTCGGCTGGTTCGCCGCAGCCCTTGCAGGATTCTCCGACAACACCTTCCTCTACCTCGCCTGCGGTCTCATACTGCTTGCAATGTACCTGCAGTCCAGAATCACCCGAGGCAACGTATGGAAAGGAGACGAATCAGCATGGCAGAGATTTACCGGAGCCGCCCCACGACGCGTTCCTGAGAGGAAATAAGAATGCTGCAGAAACCACGCGGAACGCGGGACTTCCTTCCCGCAGAAATGGCACAGCGGAGAAGTATCGAACGCCGCATGAGAGACGTCGCCGCCTCATTCGGCTACGGCGAAGTCGTCACCCCCATGTTTGAAGAGCAGGAACTCTTCACCGTCAAATCAGGCGAAGGAATCATCGGCGAAATGTACGCCTTCGAAGACAAAGGCGGCAGAAAAATAGCACTCCGCCCCGAAATCACGGCAGCAGTTGTCCGGGCTTATGTAAACGAAGCCCAGGTCGCACCAAAACCACTCCGCTGGTTCTACTTCGCCGAATGCTTCCGGTACGAACGTCCGCAGAAAGGACGCTACCGGCAGTTCTGGCAGTTCGGCTGCGAACTGATCGGTGCCGACTCTGCGGCAGCTGACGCTGAAGTCATCGCCCTTGCAGCTGAACTTCTGAACTGTTCCGGCGTTCGGTTCGTCTTAAAGATCGGCCACCTCTCCCCGATGAAACACATGCTTGCAAGCCTTGACGCAGTCGAACAGAAAAAAGTCATGGCAGCTCTTGACAAGCGTGACATGGAACTTCTGGAAAACACGCTTGCCTCAATCGGCCATGCGGATCTCTATGAACCACTCGTCAGGCTCATCACCGCAGAAACCCTTGACGAGGTCTTTGCCGTCACCGGAGACATTCCTGAAAAAGCACGAATCGAAGAGACCTTCAGCTACCTCAAAGCCCAGAACATTCCGTTCGTGCAAAATTTCGGTATCGCCCGCGGTCTTGACTACTACACCGGCATGGTCTTTGAAGCCTTCGCCGACAATCTCGGTGCCGAGAACCAGATCCTCGGCGGCGGAGTTTACCGGCTTGCTCATCTGTTCGGCGGCAAAGATGTCCCGAGCTGCGGGTTTGCCATCGGCTTTGACCGTGTGATGGTCTCGCTCGGCGAGATCGTTCCTGCTGCCGCTCCGGTCGTTGCGGTCGTTGCGACCGCAGAAACGCGGGGGCCGGCGTACGCCGCCGCCGCCGCGTTCAGGTCGGCCGGCATCACCGCAGTGATGGACTTAATGGACCGGAGTTTTGGCGCCCAGCTCTCCTCTGCACTCAAGTCCGGCGCTTCGTATGCGGTCCTTATCGGCGCAAACGAAGCAGCCGCAGGCACGGTCACGCTGAAAAATCTTGCCGCCGCAAGCCAGAAAGAGATGCCTCTTGCGGACGCTGTCGCTGAGGTAATCAATGGCACTTGCTGACGAACTCGCCAAGAAACAGCGAAGCATCAGTGTAGCGGAGTTCTTCGAAAAGAACAAACACATGCTTGGGTTTGATTCCCCGACACGGGGAATCATCACCACCATTAAAGAAGCAATCGACAACTCGCTTGACGCCTGCGAAGAGGCCGAGGTTCTGCCTGACATTCTCGTCTCGGTACGAAAAGTCGGCGGCGACGTTTACCGCGTGGTGGTCGAAGACAATGGTCCGGGCATTGTGCCGGATAAGATGCCGGCGGTTTTTGCAAAACTTCTCTACGGTTCACGGTTCCATCAGGTCCGCCAGACCCGCGGTCAGCAGGGTATCGGCATTTCCGCGGCAGTTCTGTATGCACAGCTGACGACCGGAAAGCCAACGCTTGTCATCTCCCGAACCGATGCAAAATCTCCGGCACACAAGATGACGCTCGTCATCAAGACTGAGACCAACGAGCCTGAAGTTCTCTCGCATGAAGAGATCGACTGGGTGCTTCCGCACGGAACCCGCATCGAGCTTGAGTTCAAAAGTTCCATGGCTGCGAAGAAGAAGATGCTGGAGTATCTCAAGTACACTTCCATCGTCAACCCGCATGCACGGTTCCGTGTCGAGATCGATGACGAGTCGTTCACGTTTGACCGTGTCTCACACGACGTTCCGCCGTGTCCGGTTGCCATCAAGCCGCATCCGTACGGCATTGAACTCGGCGTGTTAAAGCGCATGACCGCGGCGTCCGATCTGCCGCTTAAAGAGTTCCTGATTGAAAGTTTTTCCAAAGTTGGCGAAAAAACCGCTCTTGAGATCTGTGCGGTTGCAAAACTGGACTCGAAAGTTTCGGCAAACAAGCTGTCGCTCGAACAGCTCAACCCTCTGCTTGAAGCAATGCAGACCGTCAAAATTCCGGCTCCTTCTGCCCTGCAGTGTCTCTCCCCGATCACTGAAGAGCTGATCGTGAAGGGAATGGAAAAAGAGTTCCAGCTTGACTTCATCAAAGCACGAACGCGTCCGAGCAGTGTGTTTGGCGGCAACTCCTTCATCGTGGAAGCCGCTATCGGTTACGGCGGAAAACTGCCGGTTGAAGGCAGTGCGATGCTTCTTCGGTTTGCCAACCGCGTGCCTCTGCTGTATCAGCAGGGAGCGTGTGCGATTACGTCTGCGGTTTCCGGCGTGAACTGGAAGGCTTACGGCGTTTCCCAACAGGGGCTCCCGATGGGTCCGGTTCTGATTCTCGTGCATGTCGCGGCAACGAATGTGCCGTTCACGAGCGAGTCCAAGGATGCGGTCGCCTCGGTTCCCGAGGTTGAGAAGGAAGTTACACTTGCGTTGCAGGAGCTTGGCCGCGATCTGAAGATGTTTCTGTCGCGCCGCGACAAAAGCAAGGAACAGGAGGACCGTGCCCGGGCAATCTGTTCGGTGATTCCGTTGATCGCCCAGAAAGTTGGCGAGATTGTGGAACGTCCGGCTCCTGACACTTCGCTGATCGAAGGACGTATCATGCGTCGGGTTGTGCTGAAGAAGGGATCATCAGCCGGGAAAATTCTGATCAGGGTTGACAACTATACCACAAAAGATCAGGAGATGGCGTTGTATGATATTTCCGGCGACTCTGCCGGTGATGCAACTGTTCCTCCGGATTTTGTGACCGAGATGGACGGTGAGTACACGAAGATCTGGAAACGTCTGCTGCACTCTGGAGATAACTTTGAGGTTACGTATACGGGTGCCGGCGGCGGTATTGTGGATCTGCAAGGGATTGCCGAGAATCTGAAAGTGGTGGTGGATCTGGATGTCTGAACCAAATGCACGTGATGTCGCGACAACGAAGCGGCTGATGGAAATTGCCCAGGTCTGGTATGATCAGATGGGGGCTGGAGATGTGCCGTCGATTACTCTGCCGACGAGGACGAAGTATAATCTTGAGTTCAATGATTCGTCCGAGGTATGGACGTACGGCTCAAAGGAGAGTACGAGGAACGCCGGAACGGCGAAATCTGCTGTTCATATGCTGAAGATGGCGTATGTGATGGGGTTCATCAAGATGCAGCTTGCGGAAAACCGGTCTTCAACGCTCAGAGAGATGTATTACATCTCGGAAGGCTGGAAGCAGGCGAAGTTCAGTGCCCAAAAC
This sequence comes from Methanorbis furvi, assembly GCF_032714615.1. Taxonomy (NCBI): domain Archaea; kingdom Methanobacteriati; phylum Methanobacteriota; class Methanomicrobia; order Methanomicrobiales; family Methanocorpusculaceae; genus Methanorbis; species Methanorbis furvi. The sequence continues at coordinate 120,409 of NZ_JAWDKA010000004.1, read as the reverse complement.
GAGAGCAACTATCTTGTTGAGGACTTGGAGATCATTACAAATCTTCAGCGTGAGTTTTTCCATATGCGTCCTGAGGAGGACGGGGCTTCGATATTTGGTCCTATCCGGGTGCGAGAAAGTACCCGCCGCGGGATGAAGGAGATTCACTGTCAGGATGATGTGGGCGAGGCTGGTTATCATATTCCGAACAATGTGGAGAATGTGGAGCTGGTGGATCATGATGCATCGTGTGTGATTGCGATTGAGACCGGTGGTATGTTTTCGCGTCTGCAGGAGAACGGGTTTGATGAAGAATACAACACGATCCTTCTGCACTTAAGCGGTCAGCCGTCACGGGCAACACGGCGGATGCTGAAGCGGATGAATGAGGAGATGCATATTCCGGTGGTTGTTTTCACTGACGGCGATCCCTGGTCGTACCGTATTTATGCGTCTGTTGCGTACGGCTCGATTAAGGCGGCTCATATGTCTGAACATCTGGCAACTCCTGCGGCGAAGTTTGTCGGGGTGAAGCCTTCTGATATTCGTGATTATAATCTGCCGGCTGATAAGCTGAGTGAACAGGATGTTGCGGCGCTTCGGGCTGAGCTTTCCGACCCGCGGTTTGATAATGATTTCTGGCGAAAGGAGATCAATCTTCAGCTTGAGATGGGGCTGAAGTCTGAACAGCAGGCGTTCGCAAGTCATGGTCTTGATTTCGTGACGAAAGAGTATCTGCCGAATATGTTGTCTGAGATGGGTGTACTGAAGAGGTAATTTTTTTTTGGATAGGAGTTACGCGGTGTGATGTCAAGGAAAACTTATCCGTTTTTTTTTCTGAAAAATGTTGATCGGGTTAGTGACGAGTGGGAACTACGAGAAAAAAAACCGCCACGGATTCACACAGATGTTTAATTTGCCAATCGCTGTTATCTTGCGTTCGGGCGGGACTCCGGCTAATCGCCTCCGTCCTTTTCACCCTCACTGGATAACAGCTGGCAAATTTTTTCGGTTTTTTGTTGAAGTGGCGAGTGTGATTTTTTCTTACTTCACTCACTCCCACTCTTCCGAAAATACAATCTCTGTGAATCTGCAATTGCTTTTTTTTCAAATAAAGCCACATGTACCACTCAACAAAAAACCGAAAAAATTTGCCAGTCATTATCCAGTGAGGGCGAAAAGGACGGAGGCGATTAGCCGGAGTCCCGACCGAACGCAAGATAATGACGATTGGCAAATTTGGAATCCGTGTGAATCCGTGGCGATTTTTTTCTCGCGAGGCAACACTTCATCACTCAACAGTACACCGCGTAACTCCTATTTGAATTTATTTCCGGGAGTGACCCGGACAGAACTATTCACCCCTCATCCAATACCACATTTTTATTGAATCGTCCCTCCTAACTATATGGCATGACACTTGAAGCGAAGGACGCCCTGACCCAGTATCATTTTGCCGAGCGGCTCAAGCTCGACATCATGATGCTTGCCCACCAGTTCCTTACCATCCCCTCCCTCAAAAAAGAAGAAAAAGCAGGAGCAAAACGCATACTCATCAATATCACCGAAGCCCTTGCCGCAGACTCAAATGCCGCCGCCTCTTTCACCGGCAGTGAAGAGTTCGGCAAAGCAGCCGGCGTCCTTGACGAAGTCATCAACCTCGCAGAGTCCAACCAGTTTGGTCTTGCATCTGAAAAAGCGGGAGAAGCCATGGTCCCCATCACCACTGCCGCCGCCGCCGCATGGGAAGTACTCCACAGCCATGGACTCCTCTGAGTTCCTCCACTTCCTCGCAACCCGCGTCTCGGTCCGCGAGTACGACGGAAACTGCATCAGCGAAGAGGACGCTGAGTATCTCCTCGCGGCAGCATCCAAAGCCCCGTCAGCAGGAAACCTTGAAGCATGGGATGTTGTGATCGTCACCGACCCCGGCCAGCTTGAACTGCTCTCTGACGCTGCCGGCAACCAGCACCAGATCAAAGACTCGGGTTGTGTTTTCTGCGTCTGTGCCAACTATATCCGCTCCATGTCACGGTACGGCGACCGCGGAATCATGTTTGCTGTCGAAGACGCAACAATTGCCGCGACCTACATGATGCTCGCAGCCCACGCACGTCGGCTTCACACCTGCTGGATCGGGGCGTTCGATGACAGCGAAGTCAAAGGAATACTTGATCTCCCTGCTCATATCCGCCCGGTCGCTCTCCTCTGCGTCGGAAAAGGCGAAGCTCCGGCTCGCGGACCTGAGCGGATGGCCCCTTCAGGTCATGCTCACTATGATATCTGGCAGGCACCAATAGTACCATAATAATTATGCCGGACTATCGAGTGACACTGGAAGCAGCCTGGACGGTAAAGGATGTGACGACCACACAGGACGTCATCGGCATTGCCGTGAGTGAAGCAGGAAAACGTCTGCACCCTTCGGCAAAGTTTGTGGATGTTGACGTCATGGTCATGCCGTGTCCGTACTGCGGAGATGAGATCAACAGTGCCTTAGTCGTTGCCCGGACCGGAATGGTCGGACTTCTTTTGTCCATGAAAGTCTTCAACGCAGAAGGCGAAGACCACGCAGAGCGGATTGCAAAATCCGTCATCGGCAAAGCAGTCCGCGACATTCCGCTTGCGACCTACTGTATCGATACAATCGAAGGAGAAGAGCATGCCTGATCAGCTCATCTCCGTCACCGGCCATCTCTGCAATGACTATATCCTCTCCATCGCCGAGTACCCGAAGCTTGGTACCTCGTGCAGAGTCCTCGACCGCCGGAACTACTTTGGCGGAGGAGCGGCAAACATCGCGGTCGGTATTGCAAAACTTGGCGGCTCTGCTGAACTGATCTCCGCAGTAGGCAGGGATTATCCGGGCAGCAGCTACGAACGCCACCTCAAAGAGACTGGTGTTGCCACCCGCCTTTTTGCAACAGATGCCAAAAACTGTTCAACCGCCTTCATGGTCAACGACGCCGGCGGCAACCAGATCACCTACTTCGAGTGGGGGGCAGGCGAACTGTTCGAGGCAGCAGTTGCTCCGGCTCTCTCTTTCGTTCACATGGCGACCGGTGACGCAGCGTTCAATGTGAGAATTGCCGAGCAGGCAGAGTTTGCCACCTTTGATCCGGGCCAGGACGTCAAATACTATGCAGCAGATCATCTCAAATCGCTGTTTGCATCGATTGACATTTTGATCTGTAACAACTTCGAGGTTGAGATCATGTGTGAAAAGCTCGGCTGGACCGAGACTGATCTGATCGCCGCAGTTCCCGCAGCCATCATCACGAAGGGAAAGGACGGCAGCGTCCTTCACAAAAATGGTGATGCGGTTGCAATCCCTGCATGTCCGGTGACGCTGGTGGACCCGACCGGAGCAGGAGACGCATATCGCGCCGGACTTCTCACCGCATACAGGAAGGGCTTTGCGCTTCCCATCTGTTGTAAGATTGGTGCCGTCACTTCTTCCTTTGCGGTGGAAAAAGTTGGAACACAGACCAATCTTCCTGACTGGACGAAGATGGAGCAGCGGTATGCCGACCATTTCGGCACGCTGAAAAAGAACGAGTGATCATGACCTGGGCAGCGCTGACATCCGGAGGAAAAGATTCCATACTTGCCCTGCAGAAAGCACTTGATGCCGGAATGGATGTCACCTACATGGTCACGGTCGTCCCGAAAAATCCTGACTCCTACATGTTCCACTCGGCAAACCTTGCCGCGGTTCCCGTGATTGCCGAACGGTGCGGTCTTATCTATGTCGGCATCCCGAGTGACGGCGAGAAGGAGGCCGAGCTGCTGGATCTGAAGAACGGTCTTGCCGCTCTTCCCATTGAGGGGGTCATTGTCGGCGCAATTGAGTCTGAGTACCAAAGATCACGGGTTGCGGCAATCTGTGATGAACTTGGCATCGCGCTCTTTGCTCCGCTGTGGAAGATGGATCCTCTCGCTCTTCTCCGCGAGGTTGCAGACCGCATGGATGTACTCATTGTGGTAACCGCGGCTGACGGTCTTGGAGAAAATGTTCTTGGCAAACGCATCGATGATTCTTTGATCGATGTGCTCTGCAAAATTTCTGCGAAACGGAGAATTCACATTGCAGGAGAAGGCGGTGAGTATGAGTCGCTGACTCTTGCGGCACCCTGTTTCTCCTCGCCTGTTCTGTATGCAGGATGTACAACCGAACTCTCCTGCGGCAGAGGAATCGTCCATATAGAAAAATTCTGGTGAAAATACAATGGCTACTGAAGCAAAAACGGAAAACCTTTCAAAATATCTTTTCTCAGCGCCGGTCTGGTGGCAGTCGCTGATAATAATTCTCGTGATCGGCGCTCTTGTGGACGCGGTCGGATACTTGGTCGGGGGACCGGGGGAGATGATGTACGGCACGGTCTTTGCCGTTGCCGCAGTTATTGCGCTGTTTCTCACGAAACCTCTGGTCGATCTGCTGGGAACCGAGAAGCTTACCTGGAACAGATCGGCTCTTGTAGCTCTTGCCGGCATGATCTTCTCCTTATTCTGGATGCTGATCGGGCTTGTGCTGGACGCAGCACTTGCGTATGTGTTTGGTCTCGGATTTATTCTTGCGATTCGTCTGCTGGTGCTGACGGCAATTTCCGATTACCGGATTGTTCGGATGTACCTGCCTGCGGCTGTTCAGACGATTGCTGGTGTTGTTCTTGGTGTGTATCTGTTTGGGACCTCGTACCTTCTGCCGGCGGTTCTCTCGATTGTGATCTTTTCGATCGGCATCATCAGTTTCCTGATCCTGTTCGACCGGCCGCTTCGAAAAGCCCACGGGATTTCTGCGATGCAGTTCATCAATGCATTTCTTGCACATCTGACGGACGGCTCGAAGTCTCTGGAGGATTATTTCCGCACGATCGGTGAAGCAGTCACGGTGCCGGAGACAAGTTTCTTCTTCCGCCGTCAGGGCAAGAAGGATATTTTGTTTGTTGTCCCGAATCTTCACCCGGGACCTTTGTCTGAAGTTGGCGGCGGCAACTATCCGAAGCATCTGCATGATGAGTTTTCCGAGAATGAGACGGTGTTCATCTCGCACGGCTGTGCGACGCATGATTTTAACTTAGTCTCTGAAGATGAGTGCGAAAAAATTGCCGACGCGATCAATGAGACGCGGAAGAGTCTTGTCTATACACCGGTCGCAAGTATGCCGAAGCGGACGAGCTTTGGAACGGTGTCGGTACTTTCCCAGCGGTTTGGCAACTCAATTTTGTTGGTCACCACCCGGTCTCCTGAGATGACCGAGGATCTCGATTACTCGGTCGGGGCGATTGTGATGGCGGAAGGTCATCACTGGTATGAGAATATCGGGTTTGTGGATGCGCACAACTGTATGGTTGAGGTAACGTCTGTTGTGCTGCCAGCTTCAAAAACCGGAGCTGAGTACATTACTGCGTCGCGAAATGCGATGGAGCTTCAGTCGAATGCGGAGCTGACTTCGTTTTCGGTTGGTGTGTCCCAGAAGATTTTGCCGTTCTCCCGCGAGGAGGGTTTTGGCGATATGGGTGTTTTAGTGATGGTTACAGAAGTTCTCGGCGCAAAAACTGCGTATGTGCTGTTTGACGGGAACAATGTTCACATGGGTGTCCGGGAAGTGCTGCGAAACGCTGTACTTGGCTTGGGCCTTGATGAGGCCGAGATTCTTACGACCGATTCGCATGTGGTGAACACGATCTCCGGCAGAAATCCGGTCGGCATGGCGGTATCTCCGCAACAAATTCTTCCGCATCTGCTTGAGGCAATTCTTGAGGCGATCGCTGATCTCTCTCCTGCCGAGGCTGCGGTTGCAACCGGTCTCTGTCGCGATGTGGAGGTGTTCGGCCCGACCAGAACTGTGCAGTTGTCTTCAACGGTGAATGCGATGGTGACAAATCTTCTGCCGTTGTCGGTGCTGCTGCTGCTGGTTTCGTTTCTGGTGACGCTGCTGATCTTTATGATCTGCATCTGATTTTTTTTTGAAATTTTTTTTGTGATGCAGGTTTTGATCAATAATTTTTTTTTGAAAAAATAATTTTCGTTTGTAAAATTTTTTTTAGCTGGACTTACGCGGTGTGATTGTATGAGGTGGTGGAACTGTTGTATCGCATTATGAAAAATGTAGATCGGGAGAGTGGCAAGTGTGGCCTCGTGGAGAAAAGAACCGCAAATCCACGCAAATCTCGGTCGCTTCGCTCCCTCCGCAAATCGCGTTTGCTGTTCGTCGCTCTCATCCCGCCGGATTCCGGCGGGCTCGTTGCTATCGCAACCGCGACGGCAAACGCTGGCGGCGCGATTCGCGCGCCGCCTTGAAAATGGGATAGCTTTTCTCATGAATTAGGATATTTTATTGTTTGGGGGGTTGTTTTTCAGTCACAGGTATATGGATAAAATCTGCTCTCATCCACAAGACGGCGCCCGAATGGCGCCGTCCAGCGTTTGCCGTCGCGGTTGCGATAGCAACGAGCCCGCCGGAATCCGGCGGGATGAGAGCGACGAACAGCAAACGCGATTTGCGGAGGGAGCGAAGCGACCGAGATTTGCGTGGATTTGCGGTTCTTTTTTCCACGAGGCCCCACTCGCCACTAACTCGATCAATATTTTTCACAGTACAAAACATTCACCACCGCGTAACTCCTATTTGAAAAATTTTTTGTGATGCAGGTTTTGATCAATAATTTTTTTTTGAAAAATAATTTTCGTTTGTAAATTTTTTTGTATGCTACCCCGTGAAGCAGCCGCGAAAAAAATATCGCCAGCTCTCTTCACCCAAGCCCCGGCATCATAACCAAAACTGTCCAAGCAAGACCTTTGATATGATTTCAGCACCAATAATTTCATCAGTTATGGCAATCCATCCGATCGATTTCCGGTACGGTACTCCTGAGATGCGGAGCATCTGGAGCGAAGAGCATCGTTTTACCTGTCTTGTCCGTGCAGAGATTGCACTCGCCCATGCCGAGGCCGAGGTCGGCATGATCCCGGCAGATGACGCAAAAATCATCGAACAGAATGCTCTCTCTGCATCCCTCCTTCGTGCAAAGGAGATTGAAGCTGAGATCAACCATGACACCATGGCAATGATCCGGGCAATCTCTGAGGTCTGCGGCGATGCAGGACGATGGATTCACTATGGGGCTACCTCGAACGATATTTTAGACACCGCAACCGGTCTGCAGCTCAAAGATGCGTTCACCACGCTTGAAAAAAAGCTGGTTGCTCTCCTCACGGTGCTGCTGGACCGTGCCGGCTCAACAAAAAGTCTGGTCTGCGCCTCCCGCACGCATGGTCAGCAGGGGGTCCCGACAACGTATGGTCTGCGGTTTGCGAACTGGGCATCGGAAGTCGCCCGCCACATCGATCGTCTGCGTGAGATCCGTTCGCGTGTTGTTGTTGGTCAGATGACCGGAGCGGTTGGCACGATGGCAGCGATGGGTACTCACGGCATCGAAGTGCAGGCTGCAATGATGAAGTATCTGGAGATCGGGTCGGTTGATGTGTCCAGCCAGGTCATCGCCCGCGACCGATATGCCGAGTACATTTTCATGCTTGCAAACATTGCAACCACCCTCGATAAGATCGGTGTTGAGATCAGATCTCTGCAGAGAACCGAGATCGGCGAGGTGGAAGAGGCGTTCGGCAAGAAACAGGTCGGGTCGTCCACGATGCCGCACAAGAGAAACCCGATCAAAAGCGAACAGGTCTGCGGTCTTGCAAGAATTGTCCGTGCGATGATCGAGCCTGCCCTGCAGAACAATACTCTGTGGGATGAACGGGATCTGACGAACTCGTCATGCGAACGGATTACGTTTCCCGAGGCAACGATTCTCTGTGATCACTGTTTGAAGCTGATGACCGGAGTTCTCGAAAATCTTGTGATCAATACTGATAACATCAGAAGAAATCTTCTGATGCTGCACGGGATTACGCTTGCGGAGTCGGTGATGATTGAGCTGACCAGAAGGGGAATGCCGCGTCAGGATGCGCATGAGATCATCCGCGAGAGCAGTATGGAGGCCCTTGCCGCAGGAAAACCGCTCGCGGAAATTCTTTCTGCAAAGCATGATGTGGTGAAGTACGTGTCTGCTGAGGAGCTTGTCGGTCTCCTGAATCCTGATGCATACATCGGTCTTGCTGAGGTTCAGGTGGACAATCTGATCAGAAAACTTGCGACGTACTGCTCGTTGTAATTTTTTTTTGAAAAATGAAACGCGAATGGCGCGAATAGCGCGAATAAAAAAAATCGCCAATGGCGATTTTTCAAAATTTATCAAAATAATTTTTTCAGATTTTTTTTTTCGTAGTAAGATACATAGAAAATTTCTTTTTGAAAAATCTCCAATGGCGATTTTTAAAAGTTTATCAAAATAATTTTTTCAGATTTTTTTTTCGTAGTAAGATACGCAGAAAATTTCTTTTTGAAAAATCTCCAATGGCGATTTTTAAAAATTTATCAAAATAATTTTTTCAGATTTTTTTCGTATTAAGATACACAGAAAATTTCTTTTTGAAAAATCGCCATTGGCGATTTTTTTTATTCCGTGAAACGGTGAGCAGGCCAGAGGCATGCGATTCGCGCTATTCGCGTTTTCAAAATACCATGCCGAACTTATCCGCGAACCATCGCAGAAAGTGCGGCAACAAACGCATTCATCTGGAGATACTCATTTGAGCCCGCACGAATCGCAAGATCTGCGTCCGCAAACAGCAGTGCCGCGTCCGGCGTAAGCGTGCCACGGAACGCTCCCCGGATAAGACCAAGCACCTCGGATCCTGAAAGCCCGTACTCAATCATCAGATTTTCCGCAATCTTTCGCGCCGCCTCATCATCCCCGCGTCTGCATGCATCAGCGACAGCATTCGCAAGCGTTCCGGTCTCGGTGTCTGAGAGCTCTGCAAGCTCCGTAACCCCGTGCAGCGCCATCAGCTCAAGCCACACCAGCGCACGACGGAGATCACCGTCCGAACCAAGAATCAGCATCTCAAGACTCTCTTCAGACACCGCTCCCGGCACTCCCTCGCGGGCGAGAATCTCAAGCAGCCTTTTTTGCATCAGTGCGGCTTCGATTGGCAGGAAGTAGAGCGGCACGCATCGTGAACGGATCGGCTCAATTAAAGAACTCATCGAGTTTGCCACAAACACAAACCTGCATGTCCTGCTGTACCGCTCCATAATTCTCCGAAGAGCAGCCTGCGCATCCTTCGGCAGATCGCCAGCCCCGTCAAAAATGATCAACCGGAACTCAGCAGACAGCGGCTTCAGTGACGCATGCCACTTCACGATGTACTTGAAGTTCGCCAGCACCGACTTGTCCTTCTGGTAGAGCGCGGTAAACCTATCGTTCTCGGAAAAATACGCATGCCCCTGCGAAAACATCACCGACACCGGCAGAACAGTTGTGTTCTCTGATGCAGACTCAGGATAAAACTCCCGCGAAAATGCCTCAAGGGCTGATGACTTCCCGCAGCCTGATCGTCCGATGACCATTAAGTGTGGAAGGTTGCCGCTTGCAGCATACGAACGCAGCTGACGGACCGCAGGCTCCTGACCAAGCACCTCATCAAATGTTTTGGGCCGGTACTTCTCAATCCAGAGCATGATGCAGCGTCTCCGCAATTGCGTCAATTGCTCCGGCAAGGAAGTACTTTCCGTCAAACGACTCCGGCATCACCAAAGTATCCCCGGCCGCACGCAGCCTCCTACACTCGGCAGCAATGTTTGGCAGTGCCCGCGTGACTTCATCGATGATCGGGATCGTCGCCATCTTTGAGGTCCGGTCAAGAGGATTGAGATCAACCGTGATCACAATTTTGCCCATACCAACCAAAGCCTCACACCGGTCGCCGTCCTCAAGCGGCACAAGCACCACATCAGCGTTGCCGATTCCCTCAGGCCTGCAGAGACCACGGTCATGCGGCAGTGGAACACACCGTTCGACCGGTCCTTCGGAGACCACAACGCCCGCATCCCGCAAAACGTTGGTCACCAGAGTAATCCTCTCCTCGGTCCGGTGAAACAGATTCACCTCAACCTCAGCACCCGACGCCTGCTGAAGCTCCGCAATCTGTGGGGCCGCAAGAGCCGCAGTGTTTCCGTTGATCGAAAGCACCGGATGGCGGGCCGCAAGAAGCACGCGGGCCGCGAGTTTCTCTGCCTCAAGAGCAACGGCCGGAGTTTTTTCCCCGATCAGATAATCAAATGCCTCGCCGCGTCCGTGAGAGGTCAGCCCCTCCATGGACACAACACCAGTTACAGCATGCTCGGCAAGCCGCTGTCTTGTCATAAGCGACTTATAGCGCGGATGACTTTTCGGAATATCAGACATACTTTACACCTCCAAAAGAGTCGGACCGTGCGGACAGACCTTCAAAGGAACCGCAGTCCCGAACTCTGACAAAATTTCAAGAGCATCGGATGCGGCAAACACGCCGCAGCCGAGCATCGTCATGCTTGCGAGGATGCCAGCCTCATCGCAGGCATCAAGCACCGGACGAATTCGTGCAGGGATAAGACCGCTTGCCTCGGCAAACTGCCGGGACTTCATCATGAACTCCGTAAACGTTGCGGGTTCCCCGACAGGAAACGCCGCAGTGACCTGAGCCATTTTTTCGGGCGATCCGATAACGTCAGGAGTGAATATCGACCCAAACGTCACCGAACATATCTCAGCATCCGGGAAAAACCGGCTGCTTACCCCGAAAATCCCCGGGGCCGTCCGGACCGCAACCCCTCCGCTGCTTGCCGCCGCCACATCGCCAAGGCCGGTGTTGTGCGCAACCTCGGTCTCATGAGCGAGTTCTGAGATCGCTTCAGCACTCATGCCAAGTTCAAACACCGCGTTTGCCGCAGTGAGTGTTGCAAGAATTGCCGCAGCACTCATGCCAAACCCTGCACCAATTGGAAGACCGGACGTTGTCTCAACTTTTGCACAAACTCCAAGACCGGAAAGCAGTTCTTCGATAAGACCTGAGCCGTAGCTGATCAGGGATTCGCCGGCAGGCGTTCGGTCGGTGACAATGACCGAAGTTTTCGGAGAAGGAGTTACTGATGCGGTAACGCCGCGGTCGATCACAATGCCTGCGCCGCAGCTGCCGGTGGTCTTCGGCGAGTCACCGTCGATGCGTTTGAAGTATCCCGAGATATGGCCCGGCGCAAAAGCTACAGCAGTTCCTTCCATAATTCCTGAGCAATTTCTGCTTTACTGCCGGAGACCGTCCGGCTCGCATGTTTCTTCATCAGCAGATACTCTCCCGACAGGGACCCCATCACGACAGGCTTGTTTGCCGCAACAAGAACAACATCCTCTTGTTCGAGAAGTTTCTCTGCCTCGGTAACCGCGTTTTCGCCAAGCTTGAACCCGACAACTTTGATTCCCTGATGATAGAGTTTGGAGATCAGTTTCGGCTGCGGTGTGAGCCTGAGATCGCATGCTTCACCGCTTGGAATTTTCCCCGCGGTGCGGACCGGCGAGAAATCTGAGATTGCCGCAGCACTGATATAGATATCCGGCTTGTGCTCGGCAACCTCGCGGAGCACCGCCTCATGCATATCGCAAGCGCTGGTGATGCAGATGTTTTTGACATTCGGGACCACGCCGTGGACCGCGGTGTTTGCAACAACCGCCACCTCGGCACCAAGCCGGAACGCTTCAAGTGCAAGGGCGCGTCCCATCGTCCCTGACGACCGGGTCGTCAGAATTCTCACATCATCAACCTCCTCGCGGCAGGAACCACTCGTGATGAGAACACGTTTTCCTGCAAGCGGGCAGGACGAGAGTGCACGTTCCGCATACAGACAGATCTCTTCGATGCCGGCAATCTTTGCCTTCTCCTCTTCCATTCGCGGCGGAACCACTTCGATCTGCATCGAACGAAGCGTCTCAATATTTTTTACCACAGCCGGATGGCGGTACATCGATTCATGCATTGCAGGAACAACGACGACCGGCATTCCTCTGCCGATAGCGGTCGTTGCAAACGTGGTGACAATGGTGTCATCAATACCGCAGGCAATTTTTCCGATCGTGTTCGCGGTTGCCGGCGCAATGAGAAGGAGGTCGGCCTCACCGCCCTCTCCGCAGTAGAGGACATGCTCGACCATGCCGGTGATCTTCGTCAGCGCCGGTCTCGCGCACGCATAGGTCAGCGCATCAGGGTGGATGATGCCGCATGCCGCAGGACTCAGAATGCCAATCACTTCAGCGCCGCGCCGCCGCAGCTCATGGGTAAGCTTCACGGTCTCAACCGCAGCAATGCTGCCTGTGACCGCAAGCACAATCCGTTTGTGTTCAAGCGTCCGGTTCATCTCAGTTCAACGTCCCATACGCAGTGCCAGGTGCGGCTCGCGTACTTCTTTACTTTATGTTCGCTGAGAGAATACCTAAAACCTGCTCCTTCGACAGCAGCGGCAACCTCAGCCGACCGGTCGCCGACGCCGTGAACATGCAGGATGGTCCCGGGTCCGGCGTGAGCAAGAGCGTGCGGCAGAAAATCGACTGCGTCAAAATGTCCCATCAGTATCCGGTCGTAGGTGCCGGATAGCAGGTCGCGGCAGTCGCCGCACTGGGCACGAACGTTTTTGGAAACATAGTTGTCATGAATATTTTTGATCAGGTACACGAACGAGACGCGGTTGATCTCCATCGCATGCACCTCGGCTCCTTTGAATGCGGCGGTGAGAGTGAAGTAGCCGATGCCGGCAAACATGTCGGCAACCTTTTCGCCTGACCGCACGAGAGACCGCAGCCGCATCTTTTCGCGCCGGTTGCCCTGCGAGAACATAATCTCTGCAGGGTTGAGCGTGTAAAAAATTCCTGCTTCAGAGAATGTCACGTCATGCGGTTTGCCGTAGAGGACAACAGCCTTTGGCAGCCGCATGACGCCTGCGTGTTCCTGCAGATGCAGAATGCAGGCTGGCTGCTCCCATGCGATGAGATCATTAAGCTCGTCATCCGTCGGCGACGCGCCGTGCAAAAGCAGAGTGTCGCCGAGCCGCTGGTACCCGGGGCCTTTGTACGGCGCACGCTCAGGGATCTCAAGATCGTACGGCCAGCCGTCCAAAACCGGAACGTAAGCGTACTCGCCGTCGCAGTAGATGCTGCGGCTGTTGTCGCGCCAGGTTTCAGTCCTGGACAGATTCGGCAGTGAACTCTTCAATATCCTGCGGACTTTCATTGGATTTGCCTGCCGGAATCAGCTGTTCTTCGTCACGCACAAAGAAAACAGAGTCTCCGGCGTCAGCACCGATCCATGCGTGGTCCGGCATTTCTGCGGTTTTCTGGGTGACAGGGTCAAGCACGCCCAGGATACCTGCGTCACGGTAGATGACTGTTGCAACTTCTGCGGTTCTGATGTTTCCAAAAAGCGGGTCATCCACATCCTCGCGGAAGTTGCGGGACTGACCGGTCTTTAGGTCGCGGACGAAGAGCATGTCTTTGGTCTGGCGGAGAATCTGGAAGTAGTCGCGACCGTGTCTGATGATGTCGCCGCGGGAGAAGCGGGGCAGCCGAATTGAGTAGGTGACGCGGTAGAGTTTGATGCCTGCTTTTTCACCAACGAGTTTCGGGTGCGTGGTAAAGGAGCCGCCGAGCGCTCCGCAGATGTCAACAGAGATTGCGTTGCCGATCGCTTGCGAGCTGAAGATGATGTCAAGTCCGTCTTTTTGTTCGTCGATGTCGGAGACGAAGGATAAGCGGTCGCCTGCGGTCTGTAGCTGGTCTTCGATCTGGTAGGCGATCTCGGCAGCTCTGCGGAGTTCGTAGGGCGTGGGTTTTCTTCCGTTTGCACGCACCTGAATGATTCCTTCGTAGTAGCTGCCGGAGATTCTGCAGCACCGGTCGCACTGTTCACGCGCCCAGACGATTTTGATCTTTTCGGTGACTTCGACCGGCATGCCGTAGAGATTTCCTGATACAAATACGGTGGCTATGGACCGGTTGACGCTGAGGTCTATGATATGGATGTCTTTCTGGATATCCCGGAGATCTTTGTGCAGGGATATCGCGCCGTTGACAAGGTTGTAGGCGAGCTCTTCACGGTCGACCGGGCAGTCGGTCCAGAGGCCGGCGGTTTTGGTGGAGCCGCAGGTCGGGCAGTAGGTGCAGATGACGCGGGGTTCCATCGTTACCCATATGGTGTCTTTTACGCGGCATTTTCCGCAGAGCTCTCCGTTTTCCGACGGTGCTCCGCATTTGGGGCAGAATCCTGAGGTGAGGGTCATTGTTTAGAGTCCGTAGATTTGTGCGTGGGGGATGTCGCCGATCATGATGCAGCACTGTTTGTCAATGAGTCCTGCGGCGATGGCGAGTTCGCATACACGTTTTCCGATGAGGTTGGCATTTGCTGCGGAGGTGAGGGCGGCGAGGACTGCGGCTTCTTCGGCAAGTACGCTGCCGTAGAATCCTGGGTCGACGATGATGTCACAGGCAGGGCAGGTGAGCGTGGTATTGAGTAGTTCGCGGTCACAGACTGCGACGACCTCACCCTGTCCCGGGATATTGTGGATTTTAAGATACATTTCTTGGTGTATGTATTGGGTGCGGACAATAATTACATTATTGCATTTGGGAAGTGGGGCGCTAATTTTTGAGTCGGCGGGTAAGTGCTGGTAAACGCGAATAGCACGAATAAAAAATCGCCAATGGCGATTTTTAGGATTATATTTTATGGTTATATTAATATTACTTATTTCAGACACCCAAATTCATTCAATGAGGAACAATTTTTTTTGAAAAATCGCCATTGGCGATTTTTTTATTCCGCGAAGCGGTGAGCAGGCCGGAGGCATGCGATTCGCGCTATTCGTGTTATTCGCGTTTCGAATGTTTATCCATCCCACTCGGCAGAGTCCTTAACCTCTCGCACAACCAATATATCTGTCATCTATGCCCCAAGTCCCTGAACTTCTTGCCCCCGCGGGTTCACCCGCTGCCCTCAGAGCCGCAGTTGCCGCAGGAGCGGACGCCGTATATCTCGGAGGCAAGACCTTTGGAGCACGCCAGTACGCAGCAAACTTCTCCCGCGAGGAGCTCACGGACGCAGTCACCTACGCACACCAGAACGGCGTGAAAATCTACGTCACCGTCAACACACTCGCTGACGACGAGGAGCTTGAAGGAATTGCCGAGTATCTGATCTTTCTCTCCAAAATTGGTGTTGATGCAGTCCTTGTGCAGGATCAGGGAGTGCTTGCAACAGCACGCGAGGTTGCGCCAAATCTCCCGCTGCATGCCTCAACCCAGATGACCATTCACAACACCGCAGGCATCAGGTTCGCAGCAGAACACGGCATCTCCCGCGTGGTGCTTGCAAGAGAACTGCCGATCGAAGATATCAGAGTGATCGGAGAAGTGGCAAAAGAGTACGGCGTTGAGCTCGAAGTTTTCTGTCACGGCGCAATCTGCTACGCATACTCGGGTCAGTGCCTCTTCTCTTCTGTCATCGGCGGCAGGAGCGGCAACCGCGGCATGTGTGCGCAGCCGTGCAGAAAACCCTACACTCTCCTCGCAGACGGCGACGTTGTCGCCACGCAGGGAAACTATCCGCTCTCGCCCCGCGACCTCTGCCTCTACCCGTACCTTGGAGAGCTCTGTGATGCACCAATTGCCGCACTCAAAATTGAAGGACGGATGAAAACCCCTGAGTACGTTGCAATTGTTACCGACGCCTACCGTCATGCGCTTGACACCATTGCCGCAGGAGAAGAGTTTCAACCAGAGACCGAGGTCATGGAAGACCTCGCCTTTGCCTTCAACCGCGGCTTCACCAAAGGCTATCTTCTCGGAGACAAAGGGCCTGCGTTCATCAACACCAAAAAACCGGACAACCGCGGAGTGTATGCCGGAGTCGTCAACGGTATTGACGACCGGCGCGGCAAAGTCATCGTAAAAATCGACGGCCCGATCCCTGACACCGGCGACGGACTTGTCTTCCGGTTCGCTGGCCGTGAGACAGGATTTGCCTTAAACAAAGAGCCGTACATTTTCCCGGAAGGCGATGCCTACAAAATTCCGGCGCCTGAGGATGTGGTCGTCGGCAGCGAGCTGTGGATCACCCGCCGGATGAAGACCGAGCGAAAGGCAGCCGCGATCATCTCCCGCCAGCGGCAGGGACGAATCCCGCTCGACATCACGGTCGGCATCAATGACGAAGGACATCTCGCGATCATCGGCCACGGGGCTGCTGCGGTCAGCGAAACTCCGATGCAGGATGCACAGACGCGGCCGGTCACGGCCGACGCGCTTGCGCAACAATTGGAGAAGACCGGCGGCACACCGTTTGTCATCCGCAGTATTGCGATGAACTATGACGGGTCAAAGTTCCTGCCGATGGGAGCAATCAACGATCTTCGCAGAAGATACCTTGCCGCATGCGAGAGTCTGCTTGCAACACCGCAGGTTCGCGACCACCGGCCGTTCACCGACAAAGGAACCGCGGCAGTTTCAAAGACAACACCGATTCTTCAGGTATACACCGACAGCGTTGTCGGCGCAAAGACCGCGTGTTCAGCGGGGGCTGCGCAGGTTGTCTACGAAGGTTTTGACGAGATCTATGATCATGCGATCATCTACAAACTTCCGCGAATCCTTCACGAGGAACAGCTGGCAAAAGCTCTGGCAAAAATTCCTGCATCAGCCGCAGGGGTCATGGTCGACGGCATCGGTATTGCCGAAGAGATCAAAGGGATACCCAAGTACGGCGGTGCCGGACTCAACATCACCAATGCCCGTGCCGCAATGGTGTACGGCAAAACCTGCCGACAGCTCTGCCTGTCGCCTGAGCTTTCCGGCAAACAGATCAAAACCCTCATTGAACATCTTGCCGCATACTCTCACCCGCCCAGGACCGAAGTGATCGTTCAGGGCAACCTTGAGGTGATGGTTACCCAGAACTGTATCCCTGCAACCGCTCTCGGATGCCGGAGCTGCAACCAGTCATGGGCGCTGAAGGACAGTACCGGCCGCATTTTCCGCGTGCGGACCGATGCAGACTGCCGCGGCCATATTCTGAACGCAGCAGAGATATGTCTGATCGATCATGTTGGAAGACTTGCCGCAGCAGGAGTGGACGTCATCTCAATCGACGCCCGCGGCAGATCACCTGAGTACATCAGAAGAATGACGGCAGCCTACACCGCTGTGCTTGAAGGGGAAAATCCAAAAGATCTCAAGGAACAGATCAAAGAAATAGCATCCGGCGGCGTGACCGCTGCGCACTATCTCCGCGGTGTGGAAAAACAGTAAAATGGGCTTTGCCCATACATTCGTTTATTGGCAAACAGTGTTCGGCATTGATCGTAGCTCCGCCCACGGAAAAACGGAAAACACGGAAACTTCACGGAGCAGACGTGAACAACACGGAATTTTAAAATAATCTATTTCTGTGATGTTCTCGTCTGCTCCGTGATATTTTATTTTCTGTGAAGCTCCGTGTGGTCCGCTTTTCCGTGGGAGACAGAATTTCATGGAAAACATCAGTAAAAGAGAAGTTATTCTATTGTAACCGCACCAAGAATCAGCCAGTCATCTCCGGCAGGGAGAACATACTCCAGCCTGAGTTCAGACCCTTCTTCATCTCTCTCTTTGGGGGAGTAGACATACTGTTTGCCGCCTCCCTCTTTTGCAAGAATGATCGCGTCTCTGGTGATGGAGCTTCCAAAGACATCTGTCATACCCAGATAATTTTCTCCGACAAACTCCGGATACTGGGGGTCTGCGAGAATGGTTCCATGATAATCCATGGCAAAAAATCGCAGATCCTCCGGAGCATAGGGACCGTTTGGATCATTGAGAGTTGCGACCGCCGTATCTTTATCGACTGATCCGGCATACTTCTGCACAGACCTGAGATAACTGGTGACATTTTCCCTGACCTCGGCTGGAACGTGCAGGTTGGAGTCGTCTATGAAGACACCTGCTGCGATGTACCAGTCGTCGTCGGCCTGAACAATATAACTCAGTTTCAGCTGTTCGGTCATATTTTCTGCAGGATTCGGATACAGATACAGAACATATCCTCCTCCCTGCATCGCCCGCCTGTGGATGAGATCTCCTGCTTCAACTCCGTTGCTGTCAACAACATAGCTGAGAGAATTTCCGATGATATTGTAGGTGTAGGCATCGGCAAGCAGGGTTTTGTTCCGATCAAAGGCGAAGACACTGTACTCTTTTGTGGTGAACTGTCCGTCCGGGCGGGAGAACTCCGCAAGAGCTGCATCTTTTCCGACATCATTTGCAAATATCAGCGCTGAGTGGACAAACTCTTCCAGCGTCTGATCAGTGGACGACACCGGCCGGACCTGGTTCTGTCTCCCGTTCAGTTTGGCAGTAATCATAACAAGGTGCTTATGATCGCCGGTCTCATCAATTGGGACCGTGTCCCAGGTTACAAAATAGTCCATGAGTTTCAGATCACTGTAGCTGTAACCGGTGTAGACAGCAGAACCTGATTTATTTTCACGAGCAAGTTCAAACACGCGGTACAGTCCTGCTCTGTCAGGGGTGTCGAGGCTGCGCATATTTTTGCCGTACAATTTCGGATACTCGGTATAGAGGATCAGACCATCATCCTCGACCACCCAGTACCGCCAGGATGAGGCATTCTCGTACTTCGCCGCTACTTCGCCAAAGAGATAGGTTGGGTCAATCATGGAGATAATGTACCCGATGGTTGTGCCGTTGTCAGAAATGCAGGGGGACACAATTCCGGGCACGGAATGATCTCTTACATTGAATATATCAAATGCGGGGGATTTTGTTGTATTGTACCGGTTCAGGTGTTCAGACCAGTTTCCAATCACCGTGTCGCGATAGTTTGTTGGAAAAACAGCGGCCACATGACCGGTCTCGTTTGAAAAAGCTACAATAGTGAAGGTGGGAATGGATGAGTAGAGATCTGAGAGAATGGCAGTTGTCTGCGTCATGTTGTCAGGATCACTTGCGATCAGTCTGGCTCCGGGGATGATCAGATCCATGTATGTGAGTTGATTTTTTGTCATGGAGTCGGCAAGGGAAACGACTGCATCCATCTGTTCTGCATACTTCACTTCCAGTTCATTGTCAGACCCGGGCACGATGCATGCGGCGGAAAATACCGCGGCAAAGGCGAGGACAACTACAACTACAACTCCAGCAACAATTTTCCGGTTCATTGTATCTCTTTACACCCAAGCTATGCAGAGAGTGTATCCTATAAATTTCGTTTTGAGAAATAATAATATGAACCCCTGATAATTGGATCATTGGTGATTGAAATAGTATGATTATGATGAAAAACACCTCGTAAATAAAGAAAGTATGCCGGTAAAATTAAAATCAAAGCGATGAGCTAAAAGAAATACAGATATAACCTGAGGAGAAATATAATACCCGAATCGCGGATCAGTTTTGATCGCAGTCACGGGTTCTGCATCACGCATTTTTTCTGCATACCATTAACCGCAAACAGACTGATGCAGGTTTTTTGGAGAGCCAGAATGGTTTTCGTGATGCGGCGGCCGGCGACGGATGTGATAATGATGCAAACACCTACCTATACCAGACACGAATTAGTGGTCATCCTCATTGCCGTAACCCTCGCGTCGTTTCTCATTCCGATATTTGTTGCGATGGTAAACATCGCACTTCCGGCGATCGGTGCAGCGTTCGCTGTTCCTTCAGAGACACTCGCCATACTTTCGACCACGTACCTTGTCAGCTCGGTAATTTTTCTCGTCCCCGCAGCACGGCTCGCCGATATTGTGGGTCTGAAAAAAGTGTGTGTCACCGGTCTTTGTATCACGGCTCTTGCGACAGTTGTTGCACCGTTCTCGTCCTCGATTGGTATGCTGCTGATTTGCCACGCAGTGGCAGGCATCGGACTTGCGTGCGTTATCAGCAACACGATTGCCATTCTTTCGGTTGCCTATCCGCCGATGAGAAGAGGGGCGGCGATTGGTATTGCGGTTGCCGGAGTTTATCTTGGTCTTACCGCAGGACCGCTGATCGGAGGAGCGCTGACGCAAGGATTTGGCTGGACAAGCATCTACTTCTTTGTCTGTGTTTTGTGCCTCGCGACCGCAGTAATGATCAGGGTATCGGTAAAGTCTGAGATCATTGCAACACCCGGTCAGCCGTTTGATCTCCGGGGGTCCATTCTGTACGGGGTAACCATTCTCTTTCTGATGTCCGGCCTCATCAGAATCCCGGAGCCCGCAGCGATCGTGAGTCTGGTGATAGGTGCAGTCTTTCTGGTGATGTTTGTCTGGTTTGAAAAGAAAATTCCCTATCCGGTGTTTGCGGTTCGGCTGTTTACTGAGAACAAGGTGTTCGCGAGAGCGAACCTGACAACGATGATCAACTATGGCGCAACGTTTGCCGTGAGTTTTTTCATGAGTCTGTATCTGCAGCAGATCGGTGCGTTGACGCCGATGGAAGCAGGTTTTGTTATGATGGCAATGCCGGTGGTGCAGATGATATTCTCTCCGATCACCGGAAAACTATCTGATAAAATCGACGGGAGGATCATCATGACCGCAGGTCTTATTGTGACCGGTATCGGGATGGCGTTGTTCGGATTTATCGGAACCGATTACAATCAGATTGGCATCATCATCAATCTGGCTGTTGTCGGTTTTGGTATTGCACTGTTTGGCGCACCGAACACGAATCTTGTTCTTGGGTCGGTGGAGAGAAAAGATAACGGCAGTGCAAACAGTATTCTTGCAACGACAAGGCAGATGGGAATGGTGGTCTCCATGGCAATTGCAACCTGCTTTATTCTTCTGTTCTACAGCAACAACTCAAGCGTAGGACTGGTTGCTGCAATGCATGCGACGTTTGCGGTGAGTGCAGTCCTGTCGTTTGCGGCGGCTGCGGTTGGCTGGACGGCGAAGAAGAGTTCGTAAGGGTGATCTGAATCTGAAACGCGAAGAACGCGAATAGCGCGAATCGCATGCCTCCGGCCTGCGATTCGCGTTTCGGAAATTTGTTCTACCCATTCATAACTATTATACGAGTCCGCGTCGATAACAAAGTATGCAGGCGGCTTACCAGTACAGCATTCGGGAAATGCGGATGGTACTGGTTGCTGCTGCGCTCGCCTCGTTTCTCAGTCCGTTTCTTGGTTCGATGGTGAACGTCGCAATCCCATCGATCGGTGTAACATATACCGCGTCCGCCGAGTCGCTGGCGATGCTCTCAACCGCGTATCTGATCAGCTCCGTCGTGTTCATGGTGCCTGCCGCCCGGGTAGCAGATATTGTAGGCAGAAAAAAAATATTTCTCGCAGGAATTTTTATTCTCGCGATCTCATCCTTCCTTGCCCCTCACTCTCCCACGATAGAAATTTTGATCCTCTGTAGAATTTTGGAAGGAGTCGGAGTTGCAGCAATCACAAGCAACTCAATTGCTCTCCTGTCTGCAGTGTATCCGCCGCAAAAACGCGGAGCAGTGATCGGCATTGCGGTGTCAGCAGTGTTTCTCGGACTCTCCGCAGGTCCGGTACTCGGCGGCATTCTGACGCAGATGTTTGGCTGGCACAGCATTTTTTACTTTGTTGTTCTGCTCTGCGTAGTTTCGCTGGCGACGATATGGTTTTCCATCTCACATGATATTCAGGAAAGTGCCGGAGAGCCGTATGACATTTTGGGCACGCTGGTGTACATGCTTCTGATCGTTTCAATCGTGCTCGGACTGATCAATCTGCCTGAACTCTGGGCAGTCGGATTATTTGCAGTAGGCGTGTGTGTTTTTCTGCCGATGTTTTTCTTTGTGGAGAAAAAAACCGCATACCCGGTGTTCGCAATCCGGCTGTTCGACAAAAATCCGGTGTTCACCCGCGGCAACATTGCAACGGTGATTAACTTCGGAGCAACGTATGCGATCAGTTTTTTCCTGAGCATGTACCTGCAGTTCGCAGGAAAACTCACACCGGCAGAGGCAGGGATCGTGCTTGTTGCGATGCCGTTTACGCAGATGATCTTTTCACCGCTGGCAGGAAAAATTTCCGATAAAATAGAGCCTCGGTATCTGACAACCGCAGGAATGCTGGTGATGTCCGGAGGACTGGCTGTTCTTTTGCAGCTTGGCAGGGAAGCAAGTCTTCCAACGCTTATTGCAACACTTATGGTGATGGGATTTTCAGTCGCGCTTTTTGCATCCCCCAACAACAACATGATCCTCGGGACCGTGCAGCGCCATGATTACGGCAGTGCGAACAGTATTATCGGAACGATGCGGCAGATGGGAATGGTTCTGTCCATGGGTCTGGCGACCTGTTTTATCTCAATCTATCTGGGAACCACTACTGATATGGCGGCAAACCTTGATGCATTTCTTGATGCGATGCACTGGTCATTCTTTTGCGGAATGATCTTTTGTCTGATTGCTGCGGCCCTGTCGTTTTCCTGTAAGACGAAGACGGTATCCAAATAATTATCCGCATCGAAATCAATCTGATTGCATAATGAAGAGACTGTTGATTGTAGTTTTAATTGTGTGCGCAGGACTGGTGTTTTCTGCCGGATGCGTTACAACGCCAGATACACCTGAACCTGTGGCGACGCCAACTCCCACACCGACGCCCACGTTTTCACCAACCGGTCTGACCGAGGATGAGACGCTGAATGCCGCAGGATACGGGACGCATGAGTACCAGAGCGTGCTGATGAAAAAAGGGCCGACAACGTTCCATGCAACCTTCGACGGGCCGGGTACGTTTACGATGGATATCACGCTGCATGGTGCGGATGTAGTGCAGCCGTTCTACAAACGCGGTGCGTTTGATGAGACGGTGACGATTGATATCGGTTCAACGCAGTATTATTACGTGACGGTGACCGGTCTTGGCAACTGGACGGTTGTTCAGAGCTGAGATTTTTTTCTTTTTTTACGCGTCCCCAAACTTGTCATGCCACGTCCCCGTGACGCGTCCGCCGAGCGCAAGTTTTCCAAGCGCCCGGTCAACCGCAGGAATTACATCGCGTGGCTGAACACCGGCAAGCGGAGTTCCCGGCAGCGGCGTTAAGTAATGAACATGGACTTTGCCGAACCTGACAACATCCTTCACGAGTGAAAGCGTTGCCTCTTCATCTTCATCGGTCTCAAAAGGAAATCCGAAGATAACATCAACGACCGGCTCAAGACCAACTGCTTTACACACATCAAGCGCCGCATACACATCGGCAAGCGTGTGGCCGCGTCCCATTTTTTCGAGAACTGCGTCTGAGCCGGACTGGGCGCCGAAGTGGAGTTTCGTATTCGCACAGTACCGGACCACAAGTTCCGCAGTATCGCGGCTCACAAACTCTGGCCGCACTTCGCAGGGAAATGTTCCGAAGTAGAGATGATTTTTCGGCATCGACGACAACAGCCGCTCCAGTTTTTCCACGTCAGGCGTTCTGCCGTCAGGTGATCCATATGCAAACGCGTTCGGCGTCACAAATCGTGCGTCGCGGTAATTGCTCGCCACCTCCACAATCGACTCGCGTGACCGGTGACGCATTTTTGTTCCGTGAAGCCTGGGCGTCTGGCAGTAGCCGCAGTGGAACGGACAGCCACGGGAAATCTCCATGTAACCCTTCATCCGCGTAAAACAGGGGAAACCGTCGAGGCGGACAGAGTGATCAATTCGAGTGAGGCCTGCTTTCGTTGCAACGCCCGGAATTCCCTCACCGGAGTTTCCTGAAAAAAGTGCGGAGAGCAGACGAGGTAGCGTTCGCTCTCCTTCGCCGACTATAACATAGTCGGCAACTTCGGCAACCTCCTCCCACTCGGCAGAAGCATGAGGACCGCCGGAGATTGTAATCTGATCAGCAGATGCGATTTCATCTTTACAGCGGGAAAACTCCACACTGTTTACACTGTAGCAGACGATGTCGCCTTTTGGCGCATCGACCGGTTCAAGGATGAAACCGTACTGCTCGCAGGCAGCATACAAAACCGCGTAGCTGTTTCGTGATGCAGGAGTGTAACGCCAGACCGCAATCATTGTGCGGCAGACACTTCGCCGGTGTCGCCGTTAACCGTAACGACTCCGGAAAGTTGTGCAGCATCGCCGTTCAGCCGGTCAACCATCGGAATGCCGGAGATGATTGCACCAATCGCAATGATCGTCTCGCACTCGGTGTTGATGATCGCTGCCGGCGCGACATTATTTTTCGCCAGACCATACATCACATACGATCCAACAGTTGATCCTTTCCCGTACGGAAATGCAAGAACTTTTCCTGCGATAGTTTTGCCGTGCAGAGGATGTTTTTGATCAATAATTATGCCGGTTTTCGCGTCGACACCGCCAAGGAAGGAGATCGGCGTATCGGTATAGAGAAGTTCGCCGGTTCCGACACCTTTTGAGATGCTGCGGCCTGTAAGAGTCATACTCTACTATTTGGTAATAATCCAACATAAAGCCCCGCAAAACCATTACACTCTTATATCCTAACAACCGATAAATTCGGCAACGAAAATTTCGGTCACGTGTGCATACTGGTGTGATCAAAATGGAGCTGACATGAACTGGACGACTGACACCTGGATTGCCCTTTTTCTCATCGTGATGTACTTTGCCCTGCTGATCGGCATCGGCGTCTGGGCAGCAAAAAAGATCAAAAACTCTGAGGACTACATTCTTGCCGGACGAAGTCTCGGGTTCTGGATTTTTCTCCTGCTCCTCATCACCTCCATCTGCAGCGGAGTGACTCTCATCGGTGGAAGCGGCATGGGATTCACGTACGGCTGGCCAAGCATCTGGGATCAGATCTTTGTTCCGCTCTCTGCGGTGTTCTGTATTGTGTTCTTTGGATCCAAATTGAATTTGATCGGAAAAAAACAAGGGATCGTAACGCTCGAAGATTATTTTTCCCTCAGATACGAAAACACCCGCGAGCTTCGGATGCTGTCTGCGGTGATTGGAATTTTAGTTTCGCTCGTCTATCTCGTCGGTCAGTACACGGCGATCAGCATCGTGCTTGTCTGGCTGTTCGGCATTGCACACTGGCAGGCATTGTTGATTGCGGCCGCAATTATCACAACCTACACCGTCCTCGGCGGTCTGTATGCGGTCTCATGGACCGGCATGATTCAGGGACTGATTCTGATCTTTGGCATGCTCATTTTTGCACCAATGATTGTGATGTATGCAGGAGGACTCGAACACATCAATATAGTGCTTGCCTCGATCGACCCGAACTTTGTGATGCCTGCGTTCCCCGAGAGGTACGCGGCGTATGCATACATCACGCCTGAGATCATTTTCTCGTTCGGCGTTCTGCTGATCGTTGGCCTTGCCTGTGCTCCACATGTGGTCTCCAATGTTCTTGCGGTAAAGGACATCCGTTACTTCCGCTGGGCACCATTAATTGCGTTTGCGGTGTATCTGACGATCTCAATGCTGGTCAGATTCTCAGGCATGGGAGTGAGGACGCTTGTTGAAGAGGGAACGGTGGTGCTCCCTGATGTTGTGAATGCCGCGGACTACTCGTTTGTCTACGGCATCAGTGCTGCTGCCGGCGGAATGTTTGCGATGGGGCTGTTTGCGGTGATGATCCTCTCAGCAGTGATGTCGACGACGGACCGACTGATGCTCACGGTTGGAACCCAGTTCTCCTGGAACATTTTCAAGATCATCTTACGACCCGAAGCATCAGAAAAGCAGGTTATCAGGATCAGTCAGATTACAATGCTTGTCGCGGTTATCATCTCTCTGCTTCTTGCGATCAATCCACCGGAGGTTCTGGTGTTTCTGATTTTCCTTGCGATAGGTCTCATCCTCGCATCGTTTGCGGTGCCGCTTATTGCAGGACTTTACTGGCGGCGGGCAACGACTGCGGGAGCGATTGCAAGTATGGCGTTAGGTCTTGTAACTGCGTTAGGGTTCGGCTACTATGATCAGTTTGTGGAAAAATTGCCGATGCACTTTTCGATTTATGCACTGATGTTTTCGATTGCAGCGATGATTATCGTGAGTCTGCTGACGCAGAAAAACTCGAATGCCGCACTGGACTCCACCTATACCGGCGGGTATCTGCATCCAAAAGAGTAATTATTTTTTGGGAGTGAGGGAATAATACCCGCCGTTTTTTGGCGCACCACGAAACTCGATCGCTCCTTCATTTTTCAGTTTTCGTATATGACGCTCGGTAGTGGAAAGACTTTTGCCGGTTTTTGCTGCAAGGGTGCGGGCATTGAGGCCTGGTTCAGTTCGGATGAGATCAAGGAGAGTGTTTACACCTTCATCATCGAAATTTACACCTTCATTTACACCTTCACGCACCACATTTACACCTTCATCTATCGCGGTTGATTGATCAAACAGCCGCAGAAGATCTTTTTGTGTTTCAACACCCACGAAAAAACACAGAGCACACTGAAGAAACATCACGTGTGTGATGCGATAAAAATTAAGTTTCCTTTTTTTCAGAAAAAAGAGCTAAATCTTTTTTGTAATATCACAGTGACTCAAAAATAATAATGCGAAGTCCGGTAATCCGAAAAAAATTACTCTTCCTCATCCCAGTGTTCGCGGCTCTTCTCCTCGTACGCCATGCCGGGATGCTTCAGATGCCACTCGGTTCTCCGGAGAACGCCGTGAATCGTGCTTGCCTCGCGAACCGTCAGATTCGTTCTGCCGAGCACACGCTTTGCAAGCAGAAGTGTCGTCTCCCGTTTCTCAATCGGATGGCTGATGCCTTCCAAAAATCTTGCAAAATGTGCATACAGAGCGTCCATCTCCACTTTGTTTGCAAGCAGATACTCGCCCCTCGGCAGATGGGCAAGCTCATAGCAGACAACACCGATCGCATGCGAGATGTTCATAACCGGATACTCGGCAGACGTTGGAATCGTAGCAACGATATCGCAGCGTGCGATCTCCTCATTGTTCAGGCCCCAGTTCTCCCGACCGAACAGAATTGAAATTCTGCCGTCCACATTTTTGATCATCTCACGAAGTTCAGGGGGAGAGTAGTACGGCATCCGCATCGGATGCGACACCGACTTTGCCAGACCACCGGTTGTCGCGACCGCGAGATCGCTGCGGCGAAACACCTCTTCAAGTGTTAAAACCTCGGCCGACTCAAGCACATCCTTCGCATGAGAAGCACGGGCGGTTGCCTCCATCGTCATCTTCGGCGGGTTCACCAAAACCATATTGTGAAACCCGAAGTTTTTCATGACACGGGCGGCAAACCCGATGTTTCCTTCGTAGAGCGGCTCTACGAGAACGATATCAACCTGCGGCATCGGGTTATCGGACCGCCTTAACGGTATCCTTCAAAACCGCAGGTCCCGCATCGTAGACTGCATTGCCCACTACAATCGCGTCAGCATACTGCCCCATCTCCGCCGCCTTCTCAGCAGAGTTGATGCCGCCGCCGTAGAACACCACAATATCCTCGGCAGCCTCAGAGACCGCCTTCGTCACAGCAGGATTGCCGTAGGTTCCGCTGTACTCAATGTAGAACACCGGCATGCGGTAGTACTTCTCAGCAACCACCGCGTAGGCCGCGACCTCTTCAGGAGTCAGATCGCACTTTGCATGCGTCAGTTTGCCAACCGATGACGCAGGGTTCAGCACCACATATGCCTCGCCGACAACCTTGTTCCAGTCGATCGGGAAGTGCTGCACCCACTCCTTGTGAAGGCCGCAGACAAACATCGGATGCGCCGCATTGAACACGGTCGGCACAAACACGAGATCCATTCCCTCAAATCTTGCGCCGGTCGGGTCAGCAGGTTCCACCACAACAGGGAGTCCTGAGTCGCGGACCTGATCGTACAGGTCTGCAAGTTTTTCCGGCGTAACATCCAGTGTCCCTGACAGCATCAGAACATCAGTTCCGCTTGCCGCAATCTCTGCAATCGCACCATCGCCTAAAACCTTGTCAGGATCAAGCTTGGTAATATGTCTCCACTCTTTCCAGTTCATCATTTTCCACACACCATTTTTGCTTTTGCTTTTAAGTCCGACAGAATTTCCTTATCAATGCCGGTCTGTCGGGCAAGTTTTTCGATGTTCGCCTTCTTCAAAAGATCGCAACTGTACACTCCCGCAAGACCAAGAGATGCGAGCATCTCAGGCTCAATTTCAAGAGGAGCGAGAGTCGCAACTCCTTCATCAAACGAAGCTTTGCTGACCGCTTCTGCGGGAGCAACGCCAATTTTTTCTGCAACAATTTTCTGATGTTTGCAGATCGTCGTAACCGACGCTCCTGTTGCGAGAGCAAGACCTGCCGGGTTTGCCGCAACAAAGATCTGAGGATTTTCATACCCTGCGGCAACATATTTTTTCAGCGTAACGGTTGGAACACCGTACTCTTTCATCTGAGCAATGTTCACAACTTTTTTGGCTTCGGAGAGCAGAGTCTCTGCTTCCGCTTCAGAAAGACCAGACGAGGTCATGTCACTCATCTTTGCTTTTGAGAGACCCGCAACATCAACGATTCCTTTGGAGAAGAATGCATTGCTGACCTTCGAGTGGCCGCGTCCGCGTCGTGGGGCAACGTGAGCTGAGATGAACTTCTTCAGCTCAGTGCGCTTGCGAAGGAGTGCAAGAACATTTTCCGCATCAGCGATCATCTGTTCAGCCTCAGGCCGGGCGATTGACAAACGCCTCATCAGCTCGTCAGGCGATATACTCGCAAGTTCCGAGATTGCATAGATGTGAACTTTGTTCAGCTTCTCAATCCCAGCTTCTGTCATGCCGGGCAGCATGCGGAACGCCTCGGCATTGGTCTGGATGTGGGAGCAAAGCGGACAGCCGATTTTCCACGCAGGAGCGCCTTTGCGGAGGAGCTGCACATGATTCAGCTGGTGAACTGGGCAGACCTCATCCATCCGCACCGCATTGCCCCAGGTTGCCGGCGGCAGGCTCGTGTTGAAGGTGCAGTCAGGATATCCTGAACAACCGATAAACTGCGAGCTGCCGGCACGGCGAATCCGCAGCGGCTTGCCGCAAACAGGGCACGGACCGACCGTCTGTCCTTCGATCGTGCGGTCCATCAGATCCTGACCGATCGCGTCTTTGTTCGCCTCAAGATCATCGAAGATGGAGGAGAGCATCGTCTTGGACTCGGTCAGGACCGCGTTCATGGTTTTGGTTCCTGCCGCAATCTCTTCCATATGCTCTTCAAGCGTATTGGTCATGGTGGGAGCAGTGATGGTTCCGGCAAACTGTTCCAGCGACTCAGTAACCGCTCTGCCGACGATTGTCGGCTTCATCGGATTTCCTTCGATGTACTTTCTGCCGATCAGTTTACTGATAACTTCATGGCGCGTACTTTTCGTGCCAAGTCCGAGCTCTTCCATTCTCTGAATGAGTCTGCTCTGTGAGTAACGTGCAGGAGGCTGCGTCTCCTTCTCCTCACAGAATTTATCAGCAAGCGTCAGTTTCTCGCCGACCGTAAACTCGGGAAGAATATTCTCTTCAGCTTTGCTGTACGGATAGACCGCACGCCAGCCGGGAACCGTGAGCCGCCCGCCTGTAATAGTATACGGCTCGGCTGCTGCGGTCATGTTGACCTTCAGCGTTTTCCACTCTGCATCAGGCGAGAGCGTTGCGAAAAATCTGCGGACGATGAACTCATACAACTTCCACGTCGCATCATCGCCGATCTCTTCTCTCGTGCCTTTCGATGTCGGGTAGACCGGCGGGTGGTCGGTGGTCTCTTTCTTGCCGCGAGTCGGTGCGGCCCTCATGTTCGCAAGGACCGTGTTTGCATCGCGCTCAAACTCGTCGCCGGCAAACATCTTCAGATGCTGGCGGAGGTTGAGACTCTTTGGATACACCGTGTTGTCGGTACGCGGATACGAAATAAATCCGCGCATGTAGAGATCCTCAGCCCGGTTCATTGCCGACGCCGCGGAAAGGCCAAGCCTTCCTGCACCAACAATCAGAGAAGTGGTGTCGAGCGGTGTTGGGGCTTTGTCGGTTTTCTTGCCGGTGATGACCTCGGTCACCGTGAGAGGATCTTTCGTTCCGGCAAACGCTGCGTCCGCCTCGCTCTTGATCGTGAACCGACCGTGGGCATGACGGAACGAGAGTTCCTCCTTCCCTTTCTTTGCAGCAAGGGAGAGCATCCAGTACTTTTCCGGAACAAACGCTTCGATCTCTCTCTCGCGGTCAACGATCATCGCAAGAGTCGGGCTCTGCACACGACCGACGGAAAGGATACTGTCGGAACCGCGGTGGGCGGCGATCGAGAGGAAACGTGTTAAGGACGCTCCCCAGACAAGATCGATCACCTGTCTGGTCTCGCCGGCTTTTGCGAGGTTGAAGTCGATCGACTTTGCTTCATCGATTGCTTTGGTGATCTCATCCTTCGTGATTGCAGAAAATCTCGCACGATCCACGCTGACATTTTTGTTGACAGCGCGGACCAGCTCAAAGGCTTCCATGCCGATGAGCTCTCCTTCGGTATCAAAGTCCGTTGCGATCGTGACGCGGTCTGCTTTTCTTGCATGCTTCTGCATCAGGGCAACGATCTTTTTCTCGGTCGGATGCTTTTCGATCTCTGCATTGATGAGGGAACGCGGCGGGTGTTCCTCGCTGCGCCAGTTGCTGTAGCCTTTGGTGAAGTCCAGCTCCACCACGTGACCGCGCAGTCCCATAACAATCGTGTCGCCAAAGGTGTACTCGGTTGCTACGCCGTCGCGTTTGGTTTGGACTTTCTGTTTTCCTGACAGAAAGGCTGCGATGCGTTCTGCGACAATGTTCTTTTCGGCGATGATCAGATGCATGGGTTATTCTCCTAC
The DNA here is from genome assembly GCF_032714615.1 of Methanorbis furvi. Lineage (NCBI taxonomy): Archaea > Methanobacteriati > Methanobacteriota > Methanomicrobia > Methanomicrobiales > Methanocorpusculaceae > Methanorbis > Methanorbis furvi. Next base: position 89,714 of record NZ_JAWDKA010000004.1, on the reverse strand, counting down.
AAGCTCCGCAATCATTGCGTGAATCTCACGCGGGTCGGATTTTCCTTTGGTTTCTTTCATGACCTGACCGACGATGAAGTTGAGAGCTCCTTTCTTTCCGGCTTTGTGATCGGCAACAGCCTGCGGATTGGCAGCAAGAATCTGTTCAACGATTACTCTGAAAGACTCTCCTTCCTCGCGGGCAAGTCCGAGACGGTCAACGATCTCAGCAGGGGTCTCGCTCTTCGCTCCGGTCTGGAGGTTGTCAAGCCAGACACGAAGGACCTCAACACCTGCTTTATCAGTGATCTTTTTGTCGCGAACAAGGATAATGATCTCCTTGAATGCAGGTGTGTTCGCGGTGACAACACCAAGCGCCATGTCGCGGTAGTTGAGTTCGCCGATTAAGATGTCGGCAATCCATGACGCGGCAATTGCAGCACCGACGTCAGCAACCGCTTCATAGAACTCGGCAAGCCGGAGGTCGCCGGTCAGAGTCCGGGCATGGTTTACAGCGATGCCGTACTGCTGCATGAACCGGTCGCGGCGTGCGTCCGGGAGCTCGGGAAGGACGATGTCCTTTACCCAGTCCGAGACGCGAATGACCGGCAGGTCGGGTTCCGGGAAGTAGCGGTAGTCGGTTGCGGTCTCCTTGGACCGTGCGCTGGTGGTGGTACCTTTTCCTTCCTGGAAGTGGCGGGTCTCGCGGGCGATGGTTCCGCCTCTGCGGATGAGATTTTTCTGACGGGTGATCTCAAAGGTCAGCGCTTTTTCGACACCTTTGTACGAGGAGATGTTTTTGATCTCAACGCGTTCGTAGCCTTTGATGGAGATGTTTGCGTCAACTCGGATGGAGCCTTCCTTCTCAGGATCGAAGACGTCGAGGTACTCAAGGGTCGCTCTCAGTTTGTTTAAGAGACGACGTGCTTCCTTCGGCGAGGAGAGTTCCGGCTCGGTGACCATCTCAATCAGCGGAATGCCGGATCTGTTGTAGTCGACAAGCGTGTAGTGTCCGCGTTCCTTGTTGCCCATGTGAACGAGTCGGCCAGGATCCTCCTCGACATGGATCCTGGTCATGTTGACGGTCTTCGGGTTGCCGGCGTCGTCTTCGATCTCAATGTAGCCGCCGATAGCAAGCGGGTCGTCGCCCATCGTTATCTGGTAGGCTTTGACAAGATCAGGGTAGAAGTAATTTTTTCTGCAGAACTCTCCCTCTTCAGGAATGGTGCAGTTGAGTGCTTTGGCGACCTTCAGCGCGTACTCAATCGCTTTCTTGTTCAGGACCGGCAGTGCGCCTGGCAATCCAAGACAAACCGGACAGACATGCGTGTTTGGAGCGTCCGCACGAAAATCTGCGGAACAACCGCAGAATAATTTCGAAGCGGTGTCAAGCTGACAGTGGACTTCAAGTCCGATGATGACTTTCATCTCTTCATCAGCCATTTACGCCGCCTCCTCGAATGCAAGTGCAGCGTTGAGAAGTGCCTCTTCGCCAAACATCCGTCCCATCAGCTGGAGACCGACCGGCATGCCGTGAGCGGTACCGCAGGGAACTGAGATTGCAGGAATTCCTGCGATGTTAATTGGGACGGTGAGGATATCGGTCTGGTACATCTGCAGCGGATTTGCGGTCATCTCGCCAAGCTTTGGTGCGACGTTGGGCATGGTGGGTCCTGCAAGAATGTCGCAGTCGGTCAGCACTCGCAGGAAATCGCGGCGGATCAACTGTTTTGCATGCTGGGCCTTGACATAGTATTTGCCGTAGTAGCCTGCGGAAAGTGCGAAGGTTCCAAGGAGAATTCTTCTCCGCACTTCAGGACCAAATCCTGCTGCGCGAACTTTGGTGTATGCGTCATGCCAGGGGAGGTTCATCTCAGGTTCGGGTCCGTACCGAACACCATCGAACCGGTCAAGGTTGGAACTTGCTTCGCAGGTACAGGTGACATAATAGGCGGCAAGTGCATACTGCATGGACGGCAGCGAGACTTCGCGGGTGACTGCACCCAGCTCTTCGAGTTTCTGGATTGATTTTTCCACTGATGCGGCAACGTCCTTGTCGACGCCTTCGCCGAAGTACTCTTTTGGCACGCCGATGACTTTTCCTTTGATCTCTGCGTGAAGTCCTGCGAAGTCGTAGGGCTTTGCAACAGAAGTTGAGTCGCGGCGGTCGTGACCTGCGATGACCGAGAAGAGTTTTGCAGTGTCGGTGACGTTTGCTGCCATCGGGCCGATCTGTTCAAAGGAGTTGGCGTAGGCGATTAAACCGTAGCGGCTGACGCGGCCGTAGGATGGTTTGAGTCCGACGATGCCGCAGTAGGATGCCGGGCAGCGAATCGACCCGCCGGTATCAGAGCCAAGTGCCATCGAAACAAGTCCGCCGGCAACTGCTGCTGCAGAGCCTCCGGACGAACCGCCGGTCACGCGGGAGGTGTCGCGCGGGTTTAAGGCGGGACCGAACGCGCTGTTTTCGGTGGTTGTGCCCATACCGAACTCGTCCATATTGGTTTTGCCTGCGATGGTTGCACCGGCAGCTTTGAGGAGTTCGACTGCGTGGGCGTCGTAGGGGGGAATGTATCCGGTAAGAATTTTGGAGGCGCAGGTTGTTGGAATATCTTTGGTGGATATGTTGTCTTTGACGGCGACGCGGATGCCGGAAAGTACTCCTTTGGCCGAAGATGGAATTTCGACGGTGGAAAGGAAGGCGTTGTATGTGTCCTGCATTGTTAGATCACCTTCGGTGCGCGGATGTATCCGTCCTCAGGGTTGTGAGAGTTTCTGAGAACCTCTTCCTGCGAAAGACAGGGTTTTACTTCGTCTTCGCGGAAAACGTTGACGAGCGGGCGTTCAAGGGAGTCTTTTGCCTCAAGGGTGTCAAGGATATCAAAGTACTCGAGAATTGCGTTGAATTGCTCGGTGAATTTGCCGAGCTCTGCTGTGGCGATGCCGATATCAGCGAGTTCAGCTATATGAAGAACATCGTTTTCAGAGACCATTTTTCTGCGACCTGTAAATAGTAGTTTAGTGGTGATGTTGTTTGGGGTAAAAAGAGTTACTACTCTATCATGATGATTGATGGATTTTTGTGCAGGAAATCAGGGGTGACCTGCATGATGCGCAGGCCTGAGTCCTGAGTATTATAATAGTGCGGTCTCGCCGTCCTTCTGGCCGGAGGCCACCGTCTCTTCAAGCCGGTACATGATGGCAAGCCAGTCGATTAATTCAGCAAGCCGGTCAGCGCTGTTCACGATATTTCCTGACCGCGGAATTTTCAGAAGTCCGGCAAGCTCCAGCTGTGCTGCGGTCACGGTGCGGATGTTTTTTGGATTGAGGATGGGATACTTTTGCAGGATCTGCATTGGGAGCGGAGGGATGTATGCGCAGTGGCCGGATTCTCCAATACAGTCTGCGGCGATGTAGGGACGTGCGGTTTTTGCAATTGGGTTAGAGTGGTAGCTGATGTACATGATGCGGCCGTCAGGCAGCCGGTAGGTTTTCTCGGGAGAGAGATATTTTGATGTTCTCCTGCAGACAAAGCGCGGGGGAAGGTGGAGCGTTTTCATGATTTTGTGGTCACCTCGGGTATGTGATACAACTACTATGCCGAGTGGTGATATAAAGATCAGACCGCGCGGTGTGAAAGTGCGTTTGGGTTGAGTGTTCTCGTAAAATTCGGTTGATTTTATTTTTGTCCTTGGCTTCGCTTGGAGTAACCACAGAATGCACGGAAATTTCACGGAGCTTCACTGAAAATCACATACCTTTGGTCTGCTCACCGCTTCGCGGGAATGCACGGAGAACGCCTGCGGCGCCGGAATGCACGGAAAGATTTTCGCTAAAATTTATTTCTCACTTGCCTTTTCAAAAAAATAAAAAAATATATTCCGTGCATTTTATTCCGTGAGGTTCTGTGTGCTCTGTGCATTCAGTGGTTACCCCAAGCGAGACCACCTACAAAAATTATTTTTCAGATATTGTGAGAAGACTATCAGATAAAAAAAAGAGTGCGGCATTCTGCGGCACATCACCGCAGCGTTTGTGCGGCGATTAGATTGTGCGGAAGAAGACCGTCGTGTTCATTGCCTTTGCACCGAAGAATTTTCTGCAGAATTCTGCGGCAACGCTCGGCATGTATTCTTTGCAGCTGAAGACATCGATGTATGCTGCGTTCGTGTCGTTGGCAAAGTGTGCCGACAGAAGCGAGGTTTCGATGAGCTGGGTCATTGAGTATCCGGCAACGCGGTCGCAGGGGCCGAAGTGGATGATCTGCGGTTCGCCGAAGCGTTTCATGTCGATGAGATCAGCGAGTTCGAGCACGAACTGGTGAATCTTGTCTGCATCGCGGATCGTTGCAGGATCGCATTCCTTGAGATCAATTGAGGTGCAGAGTCCCCAGCAGTTCTCTTCTTTAAATCTTGTAATGACCTCCTGATCGGTCATACCATTTGCTACCATCTGTTTCATAGACTGGGATTTCTCCATACTTTTCAAAGTCTGCGGCCACACTCAGAATATATTACGCCGACAAACTTTGGATGATAATAGGTCAGTGTATGCATATTTAAAATTAACGTAAGAGGAAAACCCTGCAAAATTGATAAAAACAGCATTTGAAAGAGTTATTTGCTCAAATTAACAATCAGGTGAGTATATTTTGAGAAAAACGAATTTCACACGATTATACTCAATAAAATCATAATTGGCATGATTTGACGCGAATAAAAAAATCAGGCATTCAGGAGCGGTGCGCTCAGTCAGATATATAAACCATTTTCTCTGTTTATTATAATAGTGGGGAAGGGGTTTCCCCGCGTTTCATGATACTTTTTTCGCGCGGTTTTTCGGAGTGGTTCCGGATATTATTTCGTAGACGCCTCCTGAGCCTTCGGACTTCCCGCAATGATGCGGCGGGCCGTGCGAATTACTGCCGGAGCCTCGGTGTCAGAAACTGTTGCCACCAGATCAGAAAGGATCGCAAAACATGCATCGCGAACTGGCTGATCGTAACTGTCGAGATGCGAGAAGACCGAGAGAATGCCGGTTGAGATGTACTCGTTTACCCGGGAAAGCGAGATCAGTGAATCACGCAGGAAGGCTCGGCCCTCCTCTGTCTCCAGAGATAACTTGCGATTGTTTGCAAACCGAAGATACAGAGACCGGGCTTGTCCTGCCTGCTCCACATGGAAATTTTCCGACTTCTCAATCATCCTGAGATACGCAACCGTATCAGGAGACGAAGTACCGGCAACTGCGGCAAGGAAATTTTCCCATGCAACAGGGTCGGCCTTGGACCGGTCAAGCTCAAGCGTCAGGACCTCGAAGCGGTCGGGCGCAGTGCTTGAGAGATACAGGGACAGAGCCGCAATACGGCTGGTCGCATTCGAGGATTTTTCATAGGATTTTTTGATCAAATCCCAGACCTCCGGCGTGTCAAGTGTTGCGAGATGAGAGAGGATCAGATTTTTGACAGCGCGTGTCTTAAAGATCCTGGCAAGATCTGCCGGAGCAGTCGTCGGCTTTTCCGCAGTATTGTATGCCGTGTAGAGGGCAAGCAGACGCTGCTCGGAAGCGGCGGCAACAGAACGCATGAACCGCTTTTTCGCAGAGTAGAGTACAGCATAGCGGTGCGTGAACTCAGGATCATTCACCGACTCAAATATCGTGAGGGAAAGTGACCCAGTGCTCTGCATCGCATTGTTGTCTGAGAGCGTAGCAACATACCAGTCAACGAGACGGGAGTCAGGAACATAGTCCGGGTCACGGCAGAGTCTGGCCATCTCGCGGTCGACGAGGGTCTGATACGCAAGGAACCTGCTCACCACATCAGTATCATACTTGAGAAGAAGATAGAGCTCGCTGTCTGAAGCGTCATTCGCGATGCGGACGTAGGCCGCATGGCCGGGATTCCAGATGGCGGCAGCGAACGCTCCCACGCACGGGACGGTGAACTCATGATGAGCACCGTCGATTTTTTCTACGAACTCAGCAACGGCAACACCCTTGTCGGTGATGAGTGTTCCAACCAGCGGAAAAATCCAAGGACTCTGGTCACCGAAACCTGTCTGGTCCACAATAATTTCTGCGACCTCCTCCTCTGCGTTGTAGGCTGCCGACACCGTTATTGTCGGGTATCCGGTCTGCTTGAGCCAGCGTCCTGCCATGGTGGAAAAATCAATCTTGCTGACATTCTCCATCGCATCAAACCAGTCGCGGGGAGAAGCGTTACCGCCGGCAAACCTGCGGTGGTAGAGGTCCAGTGCCCACGTAAAGGCACGGTTGCCAAGCATTACCTGAATCATGCGAACAAACTCTGGAGCCTTGACGTACGTAACCGAGGTGATGAGATCGTTTGGATCATTGAATCCTTCAGGCTCGATCGGCATCGCGGCTGCCCCCGTGTCAAGAGAAAACGTGCCGGTGCCGGGAGTGTAAATCTGAAGAATGTTTTGAAGCCGGATATAGTCGCTGCCGAAGAGGAAGGAAAGGTAGTCATCCTCCATCATGACGGTGACCGCTTCGTTGAGCCAGATGGAGAACGGAGTGTCTCCCGTCACGCTTGAGCCGTTGAGGTTGTGATAGAACTCATGCTGTTTGACGCCGATCATGTACTCATACGACGCGTCGGTGATCTCAGGAGTCGGCATGATCCTGCTCTGGATGATGGTGGTGTTGCCGGTGTTTTCCATGCCGCCGAAGTCGCTGTTCTGCATGGAGATCTCGCGATAAACATCATAAGGGTACTGGTAGCCGAAGACGAGGTCAGAGGCAAGGATTGAGATCTGTCTGCGGATCGGGGCAAGGGCTGCTTCAGGGTTGCCGGGGTTTTCCGAAATAATTTTGTCGCGGGTTCTGCACAGCCGGTAGAGTTCGAGCCGGACGTCAGGGGATTCGTAGCGTTCGGGTCCGGTGAAAAGACAGGTCCAGAGGATACTGTCGGCGAGGATGTCAAGAGCAGCACGTGCTCCGGCAGGATCCGCTCCCTTTTCTGCGAGCAGTTCGAGTCTGATCTTTTTGCCGTCAGGGTACTCGAGGCTGCGGGTGAAGGTGTCCCAGGTGCCGACGCCGAGGAAAAAGAGGTACGGCGGCATGGGGTAGTTGTTCTGATAGGTGATGATGTCGCGGGTCGCGTCATGGGATGTACGAGGACTTTTGATGTCGCCGTTGCTGATGAGATTGGTGTACCTGCTGTCGGCGATGATGGTGGTGGTCCAGGTACTTTTTGCCCGCATGTCGTCGATGACGGGAGCAATCCGCTGAAATCCCCACTGCTGGCACTGGGTTATCTGGGTTTTGGGAAGGCCGGCAGGACTTGCGTCATAGTAGAGTCCTTCAAGAATGTTCGAGGTTGGACGACAGATGGTTTCGGTCCAGAGGGTGAGGTGTGCTCCGCGGTGGGAGGGGTGCGAGAGCTGGATTTTTAAGAGATCGTCTTCGTAGAGGTAGCGGGCATTTTTCCCGTTGATGCGGACTTTGCGTATCTCAAGATTTTTCGCGTTGAGAGTGAGGACGTCGAGCGTTTCTGCAAGAACGGTGAAGGTGGTCTCGGCGATGACGCGGGTCTGTGTTTCGGCGATGTCAAAGGTGAGATTGATGTGGCGGACGACTACAGGCGGGGCGGGAAACTCTGAGGGACGATAACGATATTCTGCGGCAGACATGTGATTTCTGTCTGTTAATATGTTGTTTGGATAATATGAGGGTGTGGGTAGGGTAGGGTAGGGTAGGGTAGGGTAGGATGAGGATATGAAACGCGAATGACGCGAATAAAAAAATTATTTTTCCGAAAATCCCAGCGTCCGCATAGCATTCAGTATCGCAATCACCGCAACACCCACGTCCGCAAACACCGCCTCCCACATCGTCGCAAACCCTGCCGCAGCAAAAGCGAGTACGAAAAACTTCACACCCAGAGCAAAGACGATGTTCTCCCGAACAATCCAGAATGTTTTCTTGGAAATTCTCACCGCTGTTGCAACCTTTGCCGGATCATCATCCATCAGAACAACGTCCGCCGCTTCAATGGCAGCGTCCGAGCCGAGCGACCCCATCGCAATACCGACGTCTGCACGTGAAAGTACCGGGGCATCATTAATCCCGTCACCCACATACGCAGTACTGCCGCCAAACTTTTCCATGATATCCTCAAGACCGGACACCTTCTCCTGCGGCAAAAGTCCTGCACGATACGAATCAATACCAAGCTCTTCAGCCGTCAGTTTTGCCGCAGCCTCCGCATCGCCCGTGAGCATTGCGGTGTGTTTCACGCCGAGTTTTTTCAGATCATTTACCGCTTTTTTTGCACTCGGCTTTGCCGTATCAGAAAACAAAAGATAGCCTGCATAGATTTTATCAACTGCCACATGAATCGCTGTTCCTGCCGGAGCTGAAGGCGGAATTGCGACTCCCCCATCCGCAAGCAGTTTTGCATTTCCTGCAAGAACAACTCTGCCGGAGACTTCTGCCGAGACTCCTCTTCCCGCGGTCTCTGTTACATTTGCAACAACGCTCCGATCAATTTCTTTTCCGTACGCCGCACGAATGGAGGCAGCGAGCGGATGCGTACTCGAACTTTCCGCGAGTGCCGCATACATAATCAGCTGCTCTTCGGTCATCTCTCCCGAAGGTTTGATCGAATTAACGCGGAAACTACCGGTCGTCAGCGTTCCGGTCTTGTCAAACACAACAGTCTCTGTCTTTGCCAGAGCCTCCAGATAATTTCCGCCTTTGATCAAAATTCCGTTTCGCGACGCCCCGCCGATTCCTCCGTAAAAACTCAGAGGAATTGAGATCACCAGAGCACAGGGGCAGGATACCACCAAAAAGATCAACGCACGCCCAACCCAGTCGACAAACGGCTCGCCGAAAAGTATCGGTGGCAACACTGCAAGAGCTGCCGCAACTCCGACAACCACAGGCGTATAGTACCGGGAGAAGGTTGTGATGAAGTTCTCGGTCTTCGCTTTTTTTGCTGCGGCATTCTCCACCAGATCCAGAATTCTGGCAACGGTTGATTCGCCGTAGGGTTTCTGAACTCTCACGCGAAGAAGTCCTGACATATTCACACATCCGCTGATGACTTCGTCTCCTGCATCAACCGGTCGCGGCAGTGACTCGCCGGTCAGAGACATGGTGTTCAGATCTGAGGAGCCTGAGATGACAACACCGTCAACCGGCACGCGTTCGCCCGGCTTGATGATGATTACGTCTCCGGTTTTCAGTTCGCCTGGGTCCACTTCGATGAGCTGTCCATTGGATTCGATGTTTGCATGATCCGGCCTGATGTCCATCAGTGCGGCAATGGATTTTCGCGATTTGCTTACCGCATAACTCTGGAACAGTTCGCCGACCTGATAGAACAGCATCACGGCGACTGCTTCAGGATACTCGCCGAGAGCAAACGCTCCGATTGTTGCGATTGTCATCAGAAAATTTTCATCGAAAATTTTTCCGTGAAAAATATTTTTTCCTGCACGAGTCAGTACATCATATCCGATAACTGCGTACGGTACAAGATACAGCACGAGAAGGATTGCTGTTTCGCTGACGATGTTCGTCTGCTGTAAAATTATCACAGAGACAAGGATTGCAAAGGCTAGGATGATTCTGATCAGTGTCTTTTGTTGTTTTGGTGAGAGTGTTGTGATCATTCTTATCTGATTCTGCAGTCAGGCTCGATTTTTTTGCAGATGTTTCTGACCTCTGTCATGATCTCATCGAATCTGTTTTCCTCAGCGTCGATGATCAGTTTTTCGGTCATGAAGCTGATCGAGGCTTCGCTGACGCCGTCGATTTTTCTGATGCCGGTTTCCATGAGTGCTGCACAGTGGGCGCATTCAAGGTTTTCCATTCTGAATGTTTTTTTCATGATGCTCTGCAGTGATATTGGCGTTCGAGTGTTATAATGCAAAAAGTGACTCTGAGGAGAGGTAGTTTCTTTGGAGATACCGTTTTTGTCTGTCAGGTTTTGCCGCCCACGGAAAAACGGAACACACGGAGTTTCACAGAAAAAAAACATCACGGAGCAGACGTGAACATCACGGAACTCAAATTCAAAAATATTTTCGTGATGTTTTCGTTTCGTAGTGATGCTGAAAATATCCGTGTATTCCTGTGAATCTGCGAAACAGTAAACAGGCATACGTTCCGTTTTTCTCTGGACGGAGCTACGACAAACGTTAGTTGCCAATAAACGAGTTTATGGACATAATTGAAGATACCGGAGAATGGATGCTCTGAGAAGAGGAAGATCAGGTCGAGTGATCGTCAGATTTCGGTGTAAATATTTCTGCAAGTTCCTGATATTCCGTCACAATTTCAGGGGTGAGACTGTACCGAAGTTTTCTCTCCTGCTTTTTTGCGGTGAGCAGATGAGACCGTTCCAGTCTGTGAATATACCAGAGAGCAGTGGTTGTGGAAATACCGAGTTGTGCGGCGATCTCTTTTCTGGTAAGGGATGGCTGATTTATTAATGTCTGAAGTATCAGGTGATCTTTTTCTTTGGAGAGAAGGGAAAGAAGAATTTTCTGGTTTTCGGTGAGACCGGTATTGGCCGGAAGAAAATGTGAACGTCCGCCGTATGGGACCTGCCTGATGTCCTGTGTTTCCTGAAGCCGGTTCAGATGATAGGTGAGAGAGCTGCGGGGTAAAGAAAGGGCATCAGCGATATGTTGTGTATTTTTTCCTGGATGTTCACTGATGTATCTGCGAATTTGTTCTCTGCGGGAGTTTGGATCCGGATCTTTTCGGCTGGTTTTTCTCCGGTAGAGTATGATGAGGGCGAGACCGGATGCGAGGTAGAGGAGAGAGATGATTTTTCCCGTTGAGGGAGGAATGTACGCCATTGGGTAGGTAATGACTCTTAACAGTATCTCTCTGGGTGATAACTGCCAAAACGAAAGGGGAACTATCTCTGTGTCGTCATAGATAGGTTGTATTTTTCCGGTAGCTGAAGTGAAATTGAGGCCGTCAATGTTTTGTCCAAGAAGATTTGGACGGGTGGCAGGATCATCATTGATGCCTCGTATCTGTCCACCGTCAATAAAAAAAAGACAAACTGAGGGAATAAAAATTATCAATGCTATGATGATAATCACAACAAGGTCCCAAAGTTTCTCTTTCTGAAACATTCGTATTAGTAACTATTTATCGTAAGAGTATAACTTTGTGTTCCTGAAACTCTCAGACCGGTGACATCAAAACTCCAGTACTTCCCAGTCATCTGGGATGGTAAGGGAGTACTCAATGATATTTCACCATCTGTCTGTCCATCGTTTGCATCATTCCAGACTAATGGGTTTCCATTGGGAGGATACATGGCGAGGGAGAGATCATTGTTTGTTGTATGATCCCACTGAAGTGAGACTTCAAGAGTCCTGTGTCCGGAGGGTACATAATACTGGTGGGGATCAACTTCTCCCTGTCTTACTTCTCCATAAATCGGTGGCGCTTTTGTTACGGATATCACACCCAGCTCAACTGTTTTCATGTCAATTGTTGTTGCAGAACAGGAGGCAGCGGCTACAGGCAGTATACAAACGGCCAGTACTACTACTATACTTACCAGAATCGAGATTGAAAATCTCATGAACTACTTTTTTTCATAAAATGATATGAATACATTGGTCAAAATATAGTTTTTTCAGAAACGTCCATGCGCCGGAGTACACTGGGTTGAGAGATATTTTTCAAAAAACTATGTTTTGTCCAATCTTTTCATATAGGGTTATCGAAGATATGCTCGTTTGTAAATCCGACGTACTCCTGAACAAACAGGTGTGTGGTATGAAGGAAGGGTTTGCAGGAAACGTGAACGAAAATGAAATGGAAAAAGATCATTTCAACGAAATTGGTACTGCTCGTCCTGCTGCTCGCAGCGGTGGTGATGACTGTGCCTGTAAGTGCAACCAATGAACTCATAGCAATCCCAGAACCCATCAATTCCAATGAAGTACATCTAGGAGGAATTACGGTCGGAATTATTGATGACATTATTGAGAGAACGAATTCCAGTGCCTTATTGACACCTAGTGAGATAGATGAACGTGTATCTGCATTAACTCAAATAAAAGCTGTATTTCCGGATGTAACTGAAAACGACGTTAGTCTTATCAGATTGGCCATGTCCGATATTTTAGCTGAAATTGATCAATCTGAAGCACCTGATCCTGGAATCACACCATATTGGGGAGGATATGATCCTGGACATGGTATCATTGAAGGAGGGCCCCACAATGAATTTGCTAGAGATGCCTGTTTGTATGCAGGAGCAAGTGCAGAAAATGCTATTATTGCCGGGATATATGGAAAAGAACCGGATACATGGTGGGGAGGAGCAGACTGTGCAACACATTATTCTGGGACTGGGGCTCCTGGGCTGGCCAAAACCTATGCAAATGATGCGAAAAACTACCTTGATCAATCTAATACATTTGAAGGGTTTAGAAGATTAGCCCATTCTATCCACATGATGTCAGACATGTCTCAACCATATCATACTGGGAGTGGTATTCAGAATTACATACGACACACGCGATACGAAGAATATCTAAATAGTAACTGGAGCTTAAATGCAAATTATTCCAATATTATGCATAATGAGCCGTATTACTATGCAGTCACAGATGTTGAAATCTCAGCATACAACCTAGCAGATTATATTTATCCATATCTCAGTACTGTAGATTATATTATGGGTACCAATGAAAACACCTGGTCCTCAAACACGGAGTTAATCAGTATTACATCTGATTGTGTGAGAGAGGCTACACGTTATTGTCGTGGTACTGCAATATATGTTCTGGGATAGGATCGTGATCATGATTAAAAAAAAACTCACAAAAAAACATATTTTTCTCATCAGTATTGTCTGCGTCGTTGTGTTCATACTCGCAGTTCCAGCTCTCTTCGCCTTCTGTTACAATCTCAACAACGCAGATGTTGAATACAGCCTTGAAATACAAGGTCTTGCAGGAGTCTCCGCCGAAAATCATCCGGTGATCCTTCTGGTACCATTACCTCTTATGAATGATCAGCCTGCATTTTCAAACGCATCATTTACGGTTGAGTTTGACGGCTGGAACAGTTCTGTCGTTTTGACCGAATACGGCCCAATGCTTTCGTTCACCTCAGTCTCCTCTCCGCTCAAAAATCTACGTGCAACGTACGGGAGATACAACATGTTTGTTGATGATGTTCCTGTATCGACACTCGCCGGACAACGATTTTCTCCGGAGACTGCCGAAACAACAACGCCGTACTCCTTGCATGACCGGATTACTGAGCCCTCGTTGCCAGTAGATACGCAGATCGGCACATTTCCTCCCAGTGTAATCGTGGCCACCCGAGACCCATCATTACCAGCCTATCAGAGAGGTCCAAGGTACTCCAGCAGGGAAGACATCGGTCCAACTCTCGTCTACATTCCAGATACTCTGTATCATAATATCTCAAACCTCAGCATCTTCATCGAATATCAGACGAGATCAAAATACGGAAATCTCTTCACAGAACCAAACAACATGAGAGGATATTACACCACAGTTATCATCGAACAGATTCCCGGAAATATTTCCGGTTGGATCCCAGTGCGACCGCAATCATATCCTGTAATCCGACTGAATAATTTTCCAGTATCATGAAGAAAAAATGGATTATTCTCTTTGTCATAGGTATCATTCTCACAGCCATACTGTGTACTCCAATGATGCTGAACCTTTGGTTCAACATGACGCATGCAAGTATATCTTATGAAATATCTATCACCGGTCTGGAAAATTTCTCAGTTATCGAACCGGTAACAATCTTAGTACCATTACCTCTCATATGCGGCTGACCTGCCTTCCAAAGTGATCTTCTCACACGAACTCCTGACAGCTGGAACTCATCTCTCACCCAAACAGAGTTTGGAGAAATGATTGCCTTCACTTCAACCGTTTCTCCACTCGAAGATCTTGAAATACTTGTTCAACAATCTAATCCTCCCGTCTTTCAGGTTCCTGTAGCTGATTTTGCGGACTTGCAGTTCTCACCGCAAATTGCTATTGACTCTGAACAAGGAAGTTCATCTGATTCGAAATATGTGACTATGTTCTATCTTCCTGAGAAGATCCTATCGGAAAATAGATCGATATCTGTTCATATTGCTTATCATACGTCTTCAAAATATACCAATATCTTGAGACAGGCAAATGATATGTCTGGCACCTTTCATAAAATTATTACTGTATCGAGCCCATTCGATACTGACTCCGGTTGGGTTTCTGTAATTCCTGAAAAATTCCCATCTTCTCAAAAAAATTCGTCGCATCACTCAGTAATCACTTGGTTTGCATTACCGTGATCTCGACCGAAATGTTCAACATTACCCTGAATCCTAATTATTTCGGTCAACGAAAAAATCTCCAAATCCATCAGCTGATTCGTTCCATTGAATAGATATTTGAAATAAGATAGTCTTTTTTTCAAAACGAGAGTTTGTCCATATTTATTATATACTCCCTGTGACAAATTTTCAACCAATCATAGGACGTACACAAATGAAACCTCTCCTCCCGCTTCTCCTCCTCCTCGTTGTCCTCGCCGCTTTTACCTCTGGCTGCATCCAGCCGACGGAAATACAGCCGCAGATACCGGCGCCTTCTCCTACACCCATCCCCACAGCTCCCCCATCGTCAGGGGAACCTACCTTCTGGATCAGCGACACACACCGATACCTCTCCTACTGGAACGAAAAAATGGGCTGGAACCTTACCGACCAGACACTTGACGAATACGCAGAAGAGCTGAACAGTCATCTTGACGCCACGTGGGAAAAAGGAGCGATGGGCTATCATATCACCAACATCAGCGACTACCACCATGCCGTGAAAAACATCCTCGGCCTTACCGAAGAACAGTTCGATGCATTCGTTACTGCAGATACCGAGCAAAAGAAAATCGATCGGGTGAATCATCACAGTCCCAGCTCCAGCCTCTACGGAACTTCTGCAGACCAGAGTTGAAACCGCATCGCAGATCAGGATTGGCTGAACAAATAAAAAAAATGTAAAATATTTTTTTTGAAAAATATTTTTTGATTGGCTCACTAGTGGTACTTGATCCCGAGTCGTCCACAAAAAAACATCACGAAACTCCTACTCAAAAAAATATTTCCATGATGTTCACGTCTGCTCCGTGTTGTTTTTTTTTCGTGAAACTCCGTGTGTTCCGTTTTTCCGTGGGCGGAGCTACGACAAACGTTAGTTGCCAATAAACGAGTTTATGGGTAATACGAAAAAATATCCCCTATCTCAATCTTTAACTAATGACCCGTCAATCATCTAACATTATGAAACCGTCAGAACACGGCAAACTTACCAACGAAGTCGGTGCTCCCGTTGGCCAGAATGATCACGCCGTTACCGCAGGACCGCGGGGGCCGGTCATGCTGCAGGATGTCTGGCTGCTTGAAAAGATCGCCCACTTCAACCGCGAGGTCATCCCGGAACGAAGAATGCATGCAAAAGGATCCGGGGCGTACGGAACGCTCACCGTAACCCATGACATCTCCAAATACACCAAAGCAAAAGTTCTCCAGCCCGGTGCAAAGACCGATCTGTTTGTCAGGTTCTCCACCGTTGCCGGAGAACGGGGGGCTGCTGATGCAGAACGCGACATTCGCGGATTTGCCTGCAAGTTCTATACCGAAGAAGGCAACTGGGATCTCGTCGGCAACAACACACCCACCTTCTTCATCCGCGACGTTCATCACTTCCCTGATCTCAACCGTGCGGTAAAACGCGACCCGAAGACCAACATGCGTTCAGCCCAGAACAACTGGGACTTCTGGACCATGCTGCCGGAGTGTTTCCATCAGGTCACCATCGTTATGTCGGACCGCGGCATTCCTGCAAGCTACCGCCACATGCACACCTTCGGCGAACACACCTTCAGCCTCTACAACAAAAACAACGAACGTGTCTGGTGCAAGTTCCATTTCAAAACCCAGCAGGGAATCAAAAATCTCACTGACGCAGAAGCCGCCGCGATCATTGCAAACGATCGCGAGAGTCATGGCCGTGATCTTTTTGAGGCGATCGAACGCGGCGAGTTCCCTCGCTGGACGATGTATGTACAGATCATGACCGAGGAGCAGGCGAAAAATCATTACGAAAATCCGTTTGACATCACCAAGATCTGGCGGCATGCCGAGTATCCTTTAATTGAAGTCGGCGTTCTTGAGCTGAACCGCAATCCTGAGAACTACTTTGCCGAGGTCGAGCAGTCCGCATTCACGCCAGCCCATGTTGTTCCGGGAATTGGTTTCAGTCCCGACAAGTTCCTTCAGGGTCGTCTGTTTGCGTACGGTGACGCTCAGAGATACCGTCTCGGGGTAAACTACAATCAGATTCCGGTCAATCGTGCGAAGTGTGAGGTTCATGATTATCACCGCGACGGTCACATGAGAACCGACGGAAATTATGGCGGAACTCCTGCCTACACGCCGAACAGTTACGGTGTGTGGACTGCGCAGCCGGATGTTCTGGAGCCGCCGCTTGATCTTTCGGGCGCAATGTATGCGTATGACCCGACCGATGATCCAACCGACGACTGTTTCCGTGCCGGAGGAGATCTCTGGAGAGTTCTTGCAGAGGACAAAAAAGTTCTTCTGATCGAAAACACTGCGAGAAATATTGAGGCATGTACTGAGAACATCAAGTACCGCCACGCTGTTCACTGCGTGTGGGCTGATCCTGAGTACGGCGAGCGGATGACAAAGGCCTTGGGACTTGATCAGATGCGGGTCGCAGAACTTGCGAAGGGTGATCATCCGTCGCTGATTGCGGCGACTCTGCCGAGTATGTGAGACTCGGCTGATTGAAAATTATTTTTTTTTGAAAAATGAAACGCGAATCGCATGCCTTCGGCCTGCTCACCGCTTCGCGGAATAACGCGAATAGCGCGAATTAAAAAAAATTTCTCTCTACATTTTGGAACAAAAAAATCTGTTTGAAATATTTTTTAGTAAATTTTCAAAAATTGCCAATGGCGGTTTTTCAAAAAAATTCTCTCTACATTTTGAAACAAAGAAATCTGTCTGAAATATTTTTTAGTAAATTTTCGAAAATCGCCAATGACGATTTTTCAAAAAAAATTCTCTCTACATTTTGGAACAAAAAAATCTGTTTGAAATATTTTTTAGTAAATTTTCAAAAATTGCCAATGGCGATTTTTTATTCGCGCTATTCGTGCTATTCGCGTTCTTAGCGTTCCTCGCGGTTCAGATTCTCAGACATTCATCATCAGGGTACTCGGGGAACTCGTCGATGATCCGGTATACTTCCCGTCCCATCTGTTTGTTGATGGTCATTGCCACATTGATTGCGGACAGTTCCGCAACAAACGCTCCGTCACTTGTTTTGCAGTGAAGGAGTTCCTTCATGGGTTCTGAGACATGATCATACCAGTCATCCATCATATCTTTGAATGCTGCAAGAATGGATTCGCCAAGATCTGAGCTTTCATAGATCTCTCTTGGATGCAGAGGATCACCAACTGCCTCGTAGCGGTAGACCACTTTTCCGGACACCGCATCGATCACCTCAAGAAACAGCTGCGGCTCCTTCTGGACAAAACCGATACCTTCACTGCAGGGAACTTTTGGATCAGCTTCTGCGTTCCATATTTCATCAGGAATTTTTGTTGAAAATGCCGGACATGTACGCCAGCCGTTTCGTCCGTGATGGTGAATGCAGATACCGCAGAGTCTGCTGAGGAGAATTTTCTCCACCGTCTTTGGTGAAGGGTCACGTTTCTCAGCTTCGGCTTCAATGTATGAAAATCTGGAGAGATCAAATACATCGCTGCGAAGCGGCGTGCACTCTCTCTCCGCAATATCACCTCCGTCAAGCGTAACCAGAGAGTCCTCGGGTGTTTCTGAGACAAAGGTCAGCTTCTGGTCTGCGAAGATGGTGGTCCCGAGCACAAAACAGCTCAGCCCTTTCGCAGTATCATAGAAACAGTACGCAAGAAAACTGTTTCCATCTCCCGGATACTCATACCCGCAGGTATTTGGGACATCGCCTTCGACTATCAGATATTTTTTATGAACCGAAGCAAAACGGAACTGTGAAAACTGCATCTGATGATCATTTTGCACCCAGAATACGATAAAGGAAACGACACCTTTTACAAAATTTTTCCCTCCCAAAAGTGGGCACTTTCGGAAGTCTCATATCATGTCAGCAAAATAAATGTAAACAGTTCTGGGGGCTGAGTTTTCTCCCCGTTCAAAAACCAATACTGATGTGAAAATCATGACTGAAAATCGTCCGAAACTGAACAAAGAGCTTGCACAAATGCTCAAAGGCGGAGTCATTATGGATGTGACGACTCCCGAACAGGCAAAAATAGCAGAAGCTGCCGGCGCATGTGCAGTTATGGCACTGGAACGCATTCCGGCTGACATTCGTGCAGCAGGAGGTGTATCCCGGATGAGCGACCCGAAGATGATCAAAGGCATTCAGGCCGCGGTCTCTATTCCGGTCATGGCAAAAGTCCGCATCGGTCACTTTGTGGAAGCCCAGATTCTTGAGGCAATTGAGATCGATTACATCGATGAAAGCGAGGTACTTTCTCCGGCTGATGATGTCTACCACATCGACAAAAACCAGTTCAAGGTGCCGTTCGTCTGCGGCGCAAGAAATCTCGGTGAAGCCCTTCGCCGCATCGCTGAAGGTGCGACGATGATTCGCACGAAAGGTGAGGCAGGTACCGGAGATGTTGTGCAGGCAGTCCGCCATATGCGTGATCTGAACAGCGATATCCGCCGTGTTGTCGGCATGCGTGGCGACGAGTTGTACGAAGCGGCAAAGCAGATGCAGGTCCCGTACGATCTCATCCGCTTTGTTCACGAGAACGGCAAACTTCCGGTGGTAAACTTTGCCGCAGGCGGCGTTGCGACTCCTGCTGATGCAGCTCTTATGATGCAGCTTGGGGCCGAAGGTGTGTTTGTCGGCTCTGGTATCTTCAAGTCCGGCAATCCGGCAAAGCGTGCGGCAGCTGTAGTGAAGGCTGTCACCAACTTCAATGATGCAAAAGTTCTTGCCGAACTTTCCGAGGATCTTGGTCCTGCGATGGTTGGCATCAATGCTGAAGAGATCTCGATTCTGATGGCAGAACGGGGCAAATAATTCCATGCGGATCGGTGTTCTTGCACTGCAGGGAGCGTTTGCCGAGCATATTTGTATGCTTGGCTCGCTTGGTGTTGAGGCTGTTGAGATTCGGAAGAGATCTGATCTCAACCAGCCGCTTGACGGTCTCATCATTCCGGGAGGCGAGAGCACCACTATTACGAAACTTCTGCATGACCTGGGGATCTTTTCTGATCTCCGGGAAAAAATTTCTGCGGGTCTGCCGGTGATGGGTACCTGTGCAGGGTTGATCGTTCTTGCAAAACGCGTTGAGGGAGGAGTTCCCTGTCTTGCAACGATGGATATCACGGCGGTTCGGAATGCCTACGGCAGACAGCTTGGAAGTTTTGAGACGGTCTCACGGTTCGCGGATGTGGGGGATGTTCCGATGACGTTTATTCGTGCGCCATGCGTCGAAGGGCCTGGAGCGGATGTTGAGATTTTGTCAGTCGTTGACGGACGCATCGTTGCGGTCCGCGAGAAAAATCAGCTGGCTTTGGCATTTCATCCTGAGCTTGATTGCGATACACGAGTGCATGCCTACTTCCTGAATATGATTGATGGGAAGTAATTCGATTTTTTTGTTTTTAGATCATATCTCTAACCAGTAACTGGCGGATGATGATAGGCTATCGCATCTCTGCGATTGATCTCTTCAATGTAGGATGTGATCTCTCTGTTGCTGAGGCCGAATGCACGACCGATTGTGATGTGGAGATCGTTGTGATCTATTGAGTACCATCCTTCCCGTTTGGTGTTGTAGGTGTCAGCGTATTTTTCAGCAATTTCGTCAGCAATACGATTGATCTCTTCGTCGGAGAGTGTTACATTCAATCGGTCTGCCTGTATGATGACATACTCTGAGATATTTTTCAGATACGCATCCCCTCGATCCGGGAGTTGAATGCATCCTGCGGTAAAAGTTGCGAGAACTACGAAGAGAAGGAGACAGATGGAGAAATATTTTTCAGCGTTCATACCATTTTCCCCTGATAATACCGAAGGATCCACAGCGGAGGAACTGAAAGCAGAACAGCCATAATAATTACAAAAACATCCAGCGGCTGCGTATCTCCCGTGCCTGCAACCTGTCCGCTGATCAGATAATACCCGAGAATCGTCATCATCAGCAGAAATCCTTCCGTAACAACTGCGGTCTCCACACTTTGAAAAAGCTGCATTCATATGTACCTTGTCTGCAAGGACGCTTAAGCGTTCGCTGCAACACGTTACCCTTATGATATCTGCCGTCAGATTAAACGGATATCTATGGGAGAGGGAGAAGGATGTCCGGAGAATCCCGGACCGGGATTCGATCAAAACCAGTACAACCGGCTGATTCACTGCGCAAAGACCGGCGACCTCAGCGAGTGGAACAAACCATACCTCGCCGTCGTCGAAGAACTCAAATCCATTTCAGGCTCAGACATCTGGATGGATCGTGCAGGACTTCACGACACCGTCTACGATAGCGCCGGAGATCATGGTGTCCGCCTCGAAGGCGCGGGCCTCGCAGAACTCAACCTCAAAGGCATCGAACTTCGGGACGCATGGCTGGAACGTGCCAACTTCTACAAAACCAATCTGGAAAAAGCCTCACTCGCCCGTGCACACCTTGCCAAATCCTCACTCTTTCGTGCAAACCTTACCGGAGCAGACCTGCATGAAGCTGACCTCTCCGGTGCTGACATGCGGGAAGCAAACCTTGTCGAATCAGATCTCAAAGCAGCAAACCTTTGCGATGCCGACCTCAGGGAAGCAAACCTCGAAGGAGCTGACCTGTTCAAAGCTGATCTCTCCGGTGCAAAACTCAGCATCGCAGTTCTTGAAGGAGCCGACCTCAGGGAGGCGAACCTTTCGGGCGCTGACCTTCGTGAGACAAACCTTTCAGGCGCTGACCTTCGCGAAGCAAACCTTTCCGGTGCAGATCTTCGCGAGGCAAACCTTGAAGGAGCCGACCTGTTCAAGGCTGACCTCTCCGGTGCAAAACTCGGCAGTGCCAGAATGCGCGGAGCAAAACTCGGCCTTGCCGTTCTCAGGGACGCAGACCTCTCCTACTCGGTCCTTCTCAGAACTAATCTCTATGAAGCAGATCTTTCAGGCGCAGTACTTACCGAAGCAGAGATCAGCGAAGCTGACCTCCGCGAGGCGAATCTTTGCGACGCAGATCTTACGGAGGCAAAACTTGACGGCGCAAAACTCTCCCGTGCCAACCTCTCCGACGCAAAACTTATCGGCGCAAACCTTCTCCGTGCTGACCTCCATGACGCTGAACTTGACCGGGCCGATCTGAAAAATGCCAACCTCACCGATGCTGATTTAGTTGGCGCACATCTGCGGGCAGCAACACTTCGCGAGACCACGCTTATCAGAACAAATCTCTCGGGCGCTGCCCTTGGCGAAGCTGATCTGACTCAGGCGAACATGGAAGGATGCCGGCTTGACAACGCAAATTTTGAAGCATCCCTTCTTTCAGGAGCTGTTCTTCGCGGTGTCTCTGCAAAACACACCGACTTCCGTCGTGCCGTGATGGATGGCGCTGACATGACTGCTGCTGATCTGCGAAACGCAACGTTCATGCGTACTGAGATGCGGGGAGCAAAAATGTCAAGATGCGATCTCAGAAATGCCGTGATCGAAGAGGCAAGGCTTGAAGGAGCCGACCTGACCAAGGCTGATCTCAGACAGGCCGACCTGCAGGACGCAGTTCTCTGGCGGGTGAAACTTGTCGAGGCAAACCTTCGCGAGGCTGACGTCAAGGAGGCTGACCTCTCCGGTGCTGATCTTACCGGCGCTGATCTTTCCGAGGCGTACCTCGAAGGCGTAAAATTCCGCAACGCAACGCTGTTCGGTACGACCTGTTACCTTGCCAGTGTTGACGGCAGGACCGTTATTGCGAAGTGTGCGATTGACGGCAACACCGACTTTACCGGTGTGGGCATATCAGCCGCGAGAGTCGATCCGAAACTTCAGTCCCGACTTCTTCGCAATATCCGCAAGATCTGGTGGGGCGAGTGGTATGCCGAGAAAAAAATTCTCCGCTGGATCGGCAGGCAGGCAGGAGTTCCCGAAGAGCCCGAGCTTCCAAAGATCAAGCAGCCGTACGTTCCCGAAAACTCTTCGGTCGCTGCAAGGCTGAGAAATTTTGTCTCATCTTCATCGTCAGGAGCCGATCAGTGGAAGAAACGGTTTTCCGAGAAACCTGTCCGGACACTTTTTGAAGGTATTGTTCAGGTCTTTGAGTCGGTGTTCGTGAACCTGCCGGTGAAACTTTTCTGGAAAATCTCTGACTACGGCAGTAAGACCTGGCCGATTGTCGGAGCGTTCATCCTGCTGAATCTGGTGTTCACGTTCCTGTATCTGTATGTTGTGCCTGTTCTGCCTGCGCTGACGCCGAGCGGTATTGATCCTGTGCCGCTTCTTGCAAATACGTCAGGGCCGGTAATGGGATTCATGCAGACGACGATGATTCTTTTCAGTATCACCGATATTGCAACGAAGAATCTGGGATACATTCCTATGCTCTTTTCTCTGGTGCATGTTCTGCTCGGATACTTTATCCTCGCTGCTCTTGTCACGCGGTTTGCGGTGATGTTCCAGGGCCAGAGTCCCTGATTTTTTTTGCGATTTTTTCGCAGCTCCGCCCACGGAAAATCAGAACACACGGAATTTCACGGAAAAAAACATCACGGAGCAGACGTGAACATCACGGAAATGAATTATTTTCGTGGCGTCACAGAAATATTGTTTCAGATGCAAGTTCCGTGATGTTCACGTCTGCTCCGTGATGTTTTTCCGTGTGTTCTGTTTTTCCGTGGGCGGAGCTGCAAAGCAGTGAGCAGGCCGAAGGCATGCGAATCGTGGGCGGAGCTGCGACGAACGTTAATACTCCCAAAAAAGAAAAATAATTATTTTAGTTACGTCTCAGAACCGCGGCAACTGCGACGAGACCGAGAAGTCCGAAGAGTGCAAAGCCCATTGGCGACTGAGTCGGAATGGGGCCTGGAAGCATACTCAGCGTGATGGACACGTAGCTTGTCTGTCCAGCTCCCGGCATCGTGACCGGAGAAGTCTGTTCATAAAATCCTGAGGCACTTGCCCGGACATCGGTTACCGGCGTTCCGGTTGTGTAGACCGTGAACGTTGTCGGACCATAACAGTATCCGCTGTCGAGAACTGAACCTGATGCACTCAGGAGTTCGACGAATGCGCCGTCAACATTACAGGACACCTGAATGTATCCAACATCGCCGCCGACCGATGTCGGAGGAATCGACACAAGGGTAAGAGATGCCGAGACATACTCTCCGGCTGCGGGCATGGAGACTGAAGAGCTGTCACCATAGTAGCCGCTCTTGCTTGCCCTGACCTGAGTAATCGGTGTTCCCGTAACAGGAACGTCAAACGTCAGTCTTCCGTAGCAGTATGCGCTGTCTGCGACATTGCCGTTTACATCAATTAACTCGACCCAGGCTCCGTCAACATTACAGGAAACCTCAATATAACCGCTGTTCTCACCAGCTGCTGCAACAGGAGATACTGCGGCAAGCAGCAGGACGGCGAACACCATAAGAATCATGTAGAGAATTTTTTTCAAAAACATCACTTCCACTTTTACTAACGCCACGGAAATTCAAATTCCCGTGAATAGGTAATAATCAGCGTGTTTCTCTTTTGAATATTGTGATCATGATTTTCCTTCCTCCCGAATAATTATCAGTTCTGCCGTCATAGGAGAATAGCATATGAAAAAATATCTGCTGATCCTTGCCGTCGTGCTGCTTATTGCCGCCGCAGCATTTGGCGCAGGATGCATCCAGTATATTCCGGGGCAGACCGTAACGCCGACCCCGACTCCGTCCGAAACGATGACGGAGATTCCAACAGATGTTCCTACCCAAGTAACAGCTGTTCAGACCCAGACACCAAAACCCCAGATGACTCAGATGCCCATGCATCAGATTGACGGGTCCGGAACCATGCAGACCTGGCAGATATGGCTGGATCCCGGAGTCTCCATCATCACCGGCAAAAATTACGGCACCGGAAATTTTGTTGTCTGGCTTTGTGAGAACGGTCAGCATGTGGACATGCTGTTCAAT
Source organism: Methanorbis furvi (assembly GCF_032714615.1). Taxonomy (NCBI): domain Archaea; kingdom Methanobacteriati; phylum Methanobacteriota; class Methanomicrobia; order Methanomicrobiales; family Methanocorpusculaceae; genus Methanorbis; species Methanorbis furvi. The sequence continues at coordinate 65,467 of NZ_JAWDKA010000004.1, read as the reverse complement.
GAACTCAACTCGTACGAAGGAAAGACCGCGTTTGAGATTGATGATGCCGGATACTACACGTTTGATGTGATCGCTTCGGGCACCTGGCAGCTCATAGTGGACGGGCCGTACGATGCGAGCATTGCGTCCTTCAATACGTATCGTTCGAACGGGATTATGTTCATTACCGGATCAAACTCCATGACCTCTGCACCGTTCACTCTGGAAAAAGGGGTCGCAGTGTTTAACGGCTACTATCAGGGAACAGATTCGATTTCGGCAACCCTGTATGTGAACGGGGTGTCGGCAGGAATGATTGACTCGGATTCACGAGGTCCTGCAAAAACGCAAGCTGTGTATCCGGTGCAGGTAGCAGGATCCTATACACTGAACGTAGACACGACCGGCAGCTGGGGCTTTGAGGTCACCCAGCCGCTTCCGGTGAATCCGATTCCGTTCTCCTCCATCTCCGGCAACGGCGATGAGGTGACGCAGTATTATGCCATCACCGGCGATCAGATGCTGACCATGTCAAACTCAGGCACCGTTCCTGCCGAGCTGATATTTTATCAGGCTGATGGAACGGTTGTCGGCGATGTGGTGATTCCTGCGGGCGCTACTGATTCCAAGTATCTGCTGAAAAATCCAAAGGCCGGCGGAACGGTTGTGTGTCTGGTATCGGTCAGTGCAAATGGTGCCTGGTCGGTTTCCGGAACACATTCGTAAAAATAAAAAAAATATTTTTTTGTAATTTATTTGAGCATGGCAACTGCATCAGCGACGGTTTTGTTCTCAACCGTGATTGCATAGATTGCGTTGCAGAACTTTACTGCTTCATCCAGTGTCTTCTGGTGAATGTTTCTTCCGGTTGCGTTACCTGCTGCACCGCCGACGTGAATCTGTTCATAGAGTTCCTTGAGGAACTTTTCTTCCGAGGTTGATGAGCCTCCGGCACAGACGAGCTTTGTTCTGCCTGCTGCCTTGACTGCTTCGCGGAGAAGTTCTGCAGAGTTTGTTCCTTCTTTTTTGGGTGCATTGACCTTGACAAAGTCGCTGCCAAGACATGCGGCAACACCTGCAGCTCCTGCGATTAAGTGTGCGTCTTTTTCGTCCTTGACTGCTTTGCCGCGTGGGTAAATCCAGAGGACGGTGACCATGCCGTACTGGTGGGCTGCGTTGATCAGCTGGGCTGCTTCTGCAAGCATGTCTGCTTCTTCTTCGCTGCCGAGGTAGATGGTGTAGCCGATTCCTGCGATTTTTACGCCGCGGTCTGCAATGTCTGCGATCTGATCAACAGTCCAGAGCTGCGGGCTGACCGGATCTTTTTGGGAGACGCCGACAAGGTGGGTCTTTGAGTTCATCTTCACCAGATACGGGACGTTTGGATAATCCATTGCGTAGCGGCTGATGAGTCCAAGCTGTGCGGCAAGCACACCGATCTTTGCCTTTGATGCGATGCGGAAGAGATGTTCCGGATCTGCGTCGTCTGCGGGGATTCCGTCGCCGCAGAAGTCATCGTTTAAGTGTTCGATCTTTTGATCGCCGGCAAACAGCATGAGCCGGCCGGATCCTGCGGTGATCATATTGTAGTTTGCAATATACTGGTCCCGCATACATTCGGGGACGTCCAGAGGAACCTTCACATCAGTCATTATCGTATATGTTGGCTTCTGAGATTGTTAAGGTTGCGAGTCGGAATTTCCGATTTCTAATGTGGGGCTTTTCCTGCCGCGAACGCGGCAGGGGAAAGCCCCACAGAAATCGAAAATTCCGACGCACTCGGCGCTTCGCGCCTCGGGGTCCACAGTGGTATTGAAAAATGTAATTTTATTTATTATAGGAGTTACGCGGTGTGATGTCAAGGAAAACTTATCCGTTTTTTTTTTCTGAAAAATGTTGATCGGGTTAGTGGTGAGTGGGAACTACGAGAAAAAAAAACCGCCACGGATTCACACAGATGTTTAATTTGCCAATCGCTGTTATCTTGCGTTCGGTCGGGACTCCGGCTAATGTCCACGAGGTCTATGACCTCGTGAGACGTCTCACGTGCGTAGCACGTGGACAATCGCCTCCGTCCTTTTCGCCCTCACTGGATAACAGCTGGCAAATTTTTTTCGGTTTTTTGTTGAAGTGGCGAGTGTGATTTTTTCTTACTTCACTCACGCCCACTCTTCCGAAAATACAATCTCTGTGAATCTGCAATTGATTTTTTTTTCAAATAAAGCCACATGTACCACTCAACAAAAAACCGAAAAAATTTGCCAGTCATTATCCAGTGAGGTCGAAAAGGACGGAGGCGATTAGCCGGAGTCCCGACCGAACGCAAGATAATGACGATTGGCAAATTTGGAATCCGTGTGAATCCGTGGCGGTTTTTTTCTCGCGAGGCAACACTTCATTACTCAACAGTACACCGCGTAACTCCTATTATAAAAAAAAATCGCCATTGGCGATTTTTTATTCCGCGATGCGGTGAGCAGGCCGCAGGCATGCTATTCGCGCTATTCGCGCTATTCGCGTTTAGAATTTTTTACCGTAGCTTGTATGCTGCTGCCATCCGGGATTCATCGTGAATCTTCCCGGAGCATACTCAACTGCATAACGGATTGCTCCATCCACAAAGAGCTTCGCCTCCGCACATGCCTCCCTGACCGGATAGCCGAGGGCGATATGGGATGCAATGGCTGATGCAAAACAGCAGCCCGAACCGTGAACATCCTCAAGCGGATACACATTGCCGTGGAGAAGCACTGTTCCGTTTTTATCCGCAAACACATCCGTTGCCTTGCGGAAATCTGCATGCCCTCCCTTGATGACAACAGACTTTGCCCCGAGATCCAGGAACCAGCTTGCTGCCTCCTCCATCGATGCGGCATCGACAATATCGATACCTGAGAGAACCTTTGCCTCCGGCAGATTCGGCGTAACCACACTCGCACGGGGAATCAGCGACTCGACAAGTTCACGTTCTCCTCCTTCATCCAGCAGCCGGTACTCGCGGGTCGCAAGAAGGACCGGATCAATAACAAGCTCCCGATCCTCCGGCAGAGATCTCGCAACAGCACGAACCGTCTCCGCATTCTTCAGCATCCCTGTCTTGTAGCAGCCGATCGGAAAATCCTCCTCAAGAGCTGCTATCTGTTGTCCGATAAACTCAGGCTCAACAGACGCTGTGCTTGTCACATGGTTTGCATTCTGCGCGGTAAGAGCAGCAACGACTGTCATTCCCCAAACACCGCATGCCGTCATCGTCTTCAGATCAACCTGCAGTCCGGCACCTGCTGACGGGTCAGAACCGGCAACGGATACAGCAAACGCCACTCCCTTGAGCGGATCCCCGGCAGACTTTTGCGGATTTTTTTCCGGTGTATCCGGCATATATCTCATACTGATATCCTTTGTATGCTGGAACATAAGAGTTCTCGCATCCTTCCAATTGACTATCTTTATAGGCTGTTATCTCGCAAGTATCATATGGATGTTGAAGGATATGTCCGCCGCAGTCTGCATAAGGGGATCTCTGAAGAAGAGGTTCTGAAACTGCTGCAGGAACGCATTCTTGAAATAAAAAATATCGATGCAGATTACGCTGCCGAGTTTGCCAGTGCGGTCATCGACGAAGTGAAGATAACCGAAGGGCTGACCGGCGATCTGTTTTCCTATGAACACGCCGGCGTGACCATGGGAGAGTTCGGTGTCGGTTCACGTGGGTCCGGGGATTTTTACGCTCATAGAAAAATTGCCGAGGTGATCGGCAAGACTTCGGCTGATGTTGGCGTGGACCAGATGGATGACGGCGGCGTTGTCCGGGCGAATGGGACGTATGTTATCACAACGGTTGACGGCATGCACTCGCGGCTGTCTGACTTTCCGTTCCTTGCCGGATTTCATGCAACCCGTGCGACGCTTCGCGATGTGTATGTGATGGGAGCAAGGCCGGTAGGCCTCATCTCCGATGTTCACATCGCTGATGACGGCGATGTGGCGAAATTATTTGACTACACGGCAGGAATCACTACGGTAGCGGATGCCCTGAATGTCCCTCTGATTGCGGGGTCCACACTTCGCATTGGCGGGGATATGGTGATAGGTGACCGGATGACCGGCTGTGTGGGTGTGGTAGGGGTAGCCGATCACGTGACTGCCAGAAAGTCGACAGCTCCCGGAGACGTGCTGCTGATGACGACCGGCTCGGGCGGCGGGACGATTGCGACCGCGGCGATTTACTCAGGCAATGCTGAGGTTGTGGAGGAGACGATCAATCTGCATTTCCTCAAAGCCTGCGATGCTCTGATCAGATCGCCGGTGTTTTCCCGGATTCATGCGATGACCGATGTGACCAACGGCGGTCTTCGCGGCGATGTGTTTGAGATGGCAGAGACGGCGAGCTGTACGGTTGTTGTGGATGATGCTCCGCTTCGCGGTCTTGTCGCCCCGAAGGTTCTGGCTCTTCTTGACAAGCTCGGCATCGATTATCTTGGCGTGAGTCTGGATGCTCTGTTAGTTGTGGCGCCGCCAGAGTATGCGGATGAAATTATTGCAACCGTTGGAAAGGCAGGTGTTCGGATGGAAAGAATAGGATTTGTCCGCGAGGGACCCGGTGTGTCTCGCCTCATCAGAAACGGTGTTGAAGGAGAGTTTCTGCCAAAGTTCCGCGAGGCTCCCTACACTCCGCTGAAAAAAGTTGTCGACCGGTCAGGCCGCGACTTTGAGGAGATGAAGAAAGGTATTGATCGGGCGGCTGTTGCAGCACGGGAAAAGAAGGACCGCGTCCTTGCCAAACTTCAGTAATTTTTTTTGAAAATATTTTTTTGTTTAGTCGCCCACGGAAAAACGGAAAACACGGAAATATCACAGAAAAACATCACAGAGCAGACGTGAACATCACAGAAATTAATTATTTTCATGTTCCGTGATGTTCACGTCTGCTCCGTGATGTTTTTTCCGTGATATTTCCGTGTTTTCCGTTTTTCCGTGGGAGGCAGAACGTAATATTCAAAAAAGTAATATGAAAAAAACTCTACAGTTTTTTCACCGGAATCTGAACCTCGGTCTCCCACTCATCAGGATTTTCTCTGTCCCAGACACCGTGAATGTACTGTTCTCTTGGCGGGGCCGCAAGTTCATAACCATGTTCGTCAGCCCAGGCAAAGGCGAACGCATATGCATCGCCAAGACTTGAATAATCTCCCTTGTGCAGAACACAAACAGCAGGAACCGCCTCCAGCTCTCTGAATCGGATGGTTTCGGTTTCTTTTCCTACCGCCTCCACCGCCTGACCGTACTCGATCATGATCTCCTTCTCCGGCAGCACATCGCAGGGTTCCAGATAAGCGGTATAGCCGTACTCATTACAGCGGAGATCCGGATTTACCTTCCGGCATTCCTCGGCTGACCCGAGAACAAACTCAGGAATTTCCTCAAAGGATCTGATCATCCCTTGTTTATAGTAGATCGTACAGCAGGGGAGATCCTTTACTTCTGCAGTATAATTCATGTAAATACCTCAGTATATTTTTTCAGCACCAGGACGAAAAAGTCGTCTGGCGTGTTGTTCCAAGTGACAGATACGGCAGTGCCCGTTTCATCACCACACCACAGCCCCGAAGGGCTGATGTGTTTCTGACACTCTGCACTTTTCTTGTCTGTACAATCGCCTCAGCGCTGACCGCACCGATACCGGGCACCCGAAGCAGCTCGGACTTCTCTGCCGTGTCCGGATTGAGAAGAGGGAGATTTTGTGCGAGAAGAACTTTCGGATCGGTGTTCAACAGCATCCCCTCCTCATCAAATGCGGGAGTCAGCTCCCCGCGGCTGTAGCCATACAGCCGGAGAAGAGCATCCATCTGATACCAGCGGTTTGCCCGCCACACCGGCGTATTCTCATGCTTTTCCAGGGGTGTATTGGAAATTGCATAAAATGCCGAGTAGTAAACCCTTGCAGGATGATACTTTTCATAGGACGTCGCAACAGTGTCGAAGATATCCTTGTCACTCTCTCCCGCAGCTCCCACCACAAACTGGGTTGAGTGGCGGTCCGGCATAATCTCCGCAAGCCACTGATGGCGGGTAAGGAGATCAGATCGATAATTTTTCACCGTTGCAATCTCTGCGAGATAGGAGGAGTTCGGCGCTTCCAGATTGATGCTTAAGCGAGTTGCATACTTTGCAAGTTCGGCAATGTCGGTGCGGGACGCTCCCGGAAGAACCTTCAGATGCAGATACCCGCGATACCCGGCGGAACGAATCAGGCGTGCAGTCTCGGTCAGCTTTTCCATACCAAGATCCACATCGCCCCGGGGAATTCCGGTACTGAGCAAAAGACCGCCGACGCGTCCTTGTCGATGCAGAGTAAGATATCCGTGGGCAAGTTCTTTTGGAGTAAAGCTGACGCCGGTTTTTTTACCACAGACGCCGCAGTAGGCACAGTCAAACGAACAGGTTCCCTCAAGCAGAATCCGCATGATTTTGCAGCATTTGCTGGACCCCTCATTGCGACCGGTCTGGTCGAAGAAGGTTGAACTTGTCGCCCGTTCGATTTTCTGCATCAGCTCCGACATTACACATTATGATCGGCATGAGGGGATTTAAACCCAGGACCGCGCGTACTGAAAGTGCTCTTTTGGAAGTGATAAGCAGTGCTTCATGAACTCCCTTCTGAAAAAATTTGACAGACCGAAACAATACCGAAATGCATCATTCTAAAATTTCAGCCCACGGAAAAACGGAGCACACGGAAACTTTACCGAAAAAAAAACATCACGGAGTAGACGTGAACAACACGGAATTCGAAAATAATTCATTTCTGTGATGTTCACGTCTGCTCCGTGATATTTTTATTTCTGTGTTTTCCGCTTTTCCGTGGGAGGCAGGAATTAATGGGCAATACCTACACAACCCGAATGTTTATCCATTCCCACGCTGATAACTCAACTATGCCCAGCAAAGCAGAGATACGGGAACACCTCAGATCCGTTCGCGATGCTTTGACGCTTGAAGAACGCCGCGAAAAGAGCTACTACATCACCGAGCATCTCAGAAAATTCCTCAAGCCCTATAAAACAGTCTTCGCTTATGTCTCCAAAGAACCTGAGGTCGAATCGCTTGTCATCATCAACTGCCTTCTTGACGAAGGAAAAACTGTTATCGTTCCGATCATTCAGACAGAAACACGAACACTCCGCCTCTCCTACCTTACCTCAGTCGCAGACCTTGAACCGGGAACTTTTCAGGTGCCTGAACCCCTCTCCGCAGAAATTCCGGCAGACATCGACAAAATCGAGATCGCCCTCCTGCCCCTGATCAGTTTTGACCGCTCCGGCAACCGCATCGGATACGGTGCAGGATACTATGACAGATTCTTCGACGCATATCCTGACATCCCCCGCATCGGTCTCGCCTATGCCTGTCAGGAAGCTGACCGGATTCCGGCAGAACCCTACGACCGGAAAATGGACTGGATTGTCACCGAAAACGGAATTATCACCTGCAATCCCGCGCGCCCGAAACGTTCGCGTAATGTGGTTCTATAAATCTCTTTTTACTGCCTCAATGTCTTTGCCCGCACGAATACTTTAAATATGACTTAACGCTTACGCATAGTAAGCAATAACATGCAGGTGACAATTTCATGACTGACAAAATTACTCTTCCATTCATTGTACAGGAGGCAGACAGCAGCGACGTTGGACGCGGATACGCAAGAATCAACAACGACGTCATGGCAAAACTCGGCGTTGACTCCGGCGACTTTGTAAAAATCACCGGCAAGAGAACCGGCGTCGCCAAAGTCATGCGTTCTTCAGTGAGCGGCTCTGGCACTATTGCCATTGACGGTGACACCCGTCGTGCGGCAGGAGCAGGTATTGGCGACACCGTCATGGTGGAAAAGACCGCACCGCAGACCGCCGCCAAAATCACCATCCAGCCCGCAGCCCAGAGCATCAAACTTGACAGCCGCCAGCTGGAACAGTTCATCCAAGGCCAGTACGCCGGAAAACCGATCGCCAAAGGTCAGATAATCTCCATCCCGCTCGCAACCCAGCAGACGAGAGAAGACCCGTTCCTCTCAGGATGGGGAGGATTCTCCAGCTACAGCACCGAATACTATGCATTCGTCATCTCTGACGTCTCTCCGGGCGACATCGCAATCATTGGATCCGAAACCGCAGTCCATTACAAAGACTCGGTCTACAAAGGCGAAGATGCCCCGAAAGGAAAATCCGCAGGCAACATCCATTACGAAGACATCGGCGGACTTGGTCGTGAACTCTCCCAGGTTCGCGAGATGATCGAGTATCCGCTCAGACACCCCGAAGTCTTTGAAAAGCTCGGCATCGAACCGCCAAAAGGCGTCCTCCTCTACGGTCCACCCGGAACCGGCAAGACATTGATCGCCCGGGCAGTCGCCAACGAAGCAGGTGCCTACTTTGACACGATTTCAGGTCCTGAAATCGTGTCAAAATATTACGGAGACTCCGAAGAAAAACTCCGTGACATCTTCCAGAAAGCAGAAGAGAACTCTCCAGCAATCATCTTCATCGACGAGATCGACTCCATCGCACCCAAACGTGAGGAGTCCAAAGGCGAGATGGAACGGCGTGTCGTCGCCCAGCTGTTGTCTTTGATGGACGGCTTAAAGAGCCGCGGCAAAGTCATCGTGATTGCCGCAACCAACCTGCCGGACTCAATCGATCCGGCTCTCCGTCGCGGCGGAAGATTCGACCGCGAGATTGAGATCGGCGTGCCTGACAAAGAAGGAAGAAAAGAGATTCTTCAGATCCATTCAAGAAACGTTCCGCTCGCAGAGAACGTTGACCTGATCAAGTACGCGAACACCACTCACGGATTTGTGGGAGCGGATCTCGCACTCGTCGTCAAAGAGGCCGCAATGCATGCATTACGCCGCGAGTTCCCTGGCATGAATCCTGACGAGACCATCTCCAAGGAGAAGCTCGAAGGTCTGAAGGTCACCGCCGAAGACTTTGAGTCCGCGTTGAAAATGGTCCAGCCTTCCGCAATGCGTGAGGTGCTTGTCGAAGTGCCGGACATTCACTGGTCTGATGTCGGCGGGCTTGACGGTGTCAAGGAAGAGCTCCAGCAGGCGGTCGAGTGGCCGCTGAAGTATGCGGACGTCTACAAACAGTTTGCCACCAAATCCCCGAAGGGATTCCTGATGTTCGGACCGCCCGGCACCGGTAAGACGCTGCTGGCAAAAGCTGTCGCGAACGAGTCCGAGTGCAACTTCATTGCGGTGAAAGGTCCTGAGCTGATGTCGAAATGGGTTGGCGAGTCCGAGAAGGGCGTACGGGAGATCTTCCGCAAGGCCAGACTTGCGTCGCCGTCGATCATCTTCTTTGATGAGATCGACTCGATCGTTCCCAAACGAGGGAGCTACGAGGGTTCGTCCCATGTAACCGAAAGTGTAGTCAGTCAGTTCCTGACTGAGCTTGACGGACTTGAGGAGCTGAAGAACGTGGTCGTGATCGGTGCGACCAACCGTCCGGATATGATCGATCCGGCGCTGCTCCGTCCCGGAAGGCTTGAGCAGCACATTTTTGTGCCGCCGCCGGATGAGGAAGGGAGAAAGCAGATTCTTGAGGTCTACCTCAAGGGTGTGAAGGAGATGCTTGCCGAGGATCTGAATGTGGACGATCTGGTTGCCGCAACCGACGGGTTTGTCGGAGCAGACATTGAGGCTCTGGTTCGCGAGGCAAAGATGGTTGCCATCCGCGAGTTCGTGAAGGCGATGGCAGGCAGAGAGGCACAGGAGATCTCGCTTGCGGTCGGCAGTGTGAGGATCTATAAACGCCACTTTGACGAGGCGCTGAAACGCGTGCGTCCGTCGCTGGATAAGGAAGGACGCAGGAATGCGGAACGCGACTCCTGGCCGTACCGGTTCAATGAGGAGGAGCGTGCGACGCTTGACAAGGCGTTAACTGCGCTGAAGATGGCCGAGTACAAGGCTGATGATGAGGATGCGGCTGTAAAGGAGCAGACTGCAAAGCTGGACAAGCTGCTGATGAGTCATCAGAAAGACTTTAGCGCAATCAAAGAGATACTTAAGAAGATGGAAAACTGAAGCTGGTGGGGGTCACCCCCCAGCCCCGGTTTTCGGATGTGAAAGAGAATGCCAGAGTCACCGGATGATGCCTACAAAGATCTGATGGATATTATCCATCAGATTATCACTGCTCATGTTTCGGGCGATGGCGAGGAGAAGCTCCCGCCGATCATGGGAGTGAAGTTTGTGTTGAACGGGGGCACGATTCATCTTGCCCCGATCAATCCTCAGCCAAAGACGATTCCTATCGAGGTGTTTGAGGATGAAGGGACGGTTATTATTCAGACCGAGCTGCCGCATGCCTGTCCGGATGATTTCTTCATCGCGTATCAGGATGGAAAACTGCAGCTGAATGCAGGCGAGCGGCGGGAGTACTCGGCGGTGATTCCGGTGCCGCCAATCGATCCGGCGCTGACCGAGACGCATCTGCATAATGGTGTGCTTGAGATCGTCTGTTTCAAGAAAATTCTTCCGAAGATGGAAGAGTAATCATTCCACTTTTTTTTCGTTGATAAGATACAGATCAGGATTATTTTTTGCGAGTTCTTTGAGCCGCTGATCAAAACCGGTGACTGAAAAGAGTCCGTAGACTATTTCATATCCGGCAAGCTCCTGTGTCCGGCATTTCTTTTGTAGATCTGCATAGACACTCATGTCAACGACTTTTTCGCCGGAATAAAATTTGCATTCTCCGGCGAACAATTTTTTTTCTGAACGGTTCACTGCCGCAACATCGATCTCAATATCTCCTTTTCCCCAGAAGGAACCGACACGTGCGGGCTCGAAGGAAATTTTTTTGCTGGCACATAAATCCCAGAAAAATTCTCGACAGACATCTTCATAGACGAAACTTGCGAACCGGTCGATGAAATGCGGTTTGATGCGTTCGAGAACGACATCGGTTTTTCCAATCTCCAGTTCGCTTTTGTTTGGGGAAACGAACAGAAACCAGAACCTGAGGAAGCTGTCCTGAATGTGATACCTGCCTTTCTTGCTGTGTTCGGGTGTCTGTTCTGTTACCGGAACGCGGCGTTCGATGAGGTGGAGGTCGATTAAGGTGGTGAGGTAAGGAACAAGCGTGGTTGTTTTCATCTCAAGAGCTGCGGCGAGTTCGGAAAGCCGGGTTTTTCCTGCGGCGATGGCTTTGAGTATGGAGAAGTAGGTGATCGAGGTGTCCACCTCTTTTTCGAGGAGGAAGAGCGGCTCTTCGTAGAGGTAGCCGTTTTTGTTGAGGATGTGGCGGCTGATGTTTTCGAAGAGGTCTGCATCGTTGTCGAAGAACTCCAGATATTTGGGAACGCCGCCGGTTATAGCGTAGAGAGTGACGAGTTCGCTGAACGGTTTGTCGGTATAGTATGCGGCGAGTTCGGTGAAGGTGAGTGGTTGCAGGCGTATCTGTGCTGTCCTTCTTCCGTAAAGCGGGCTTTCGTATGAGAGAGCATGGGTTTTCATCATGCTGATGTACGATCCGCAGAGGATAACCATGATATTGTGGCGTGAGAGTGTTTCGTCCCAGATTTTTTGAAGGATCGAGGGAAATGCCGGGTTGATTTCGGTGAGGTACTGGAACTCGTCGATGATGAGAATTTTTTTCTCGCCCGGGTTGTGTTCGGCAAAGAGGGAGAGCAGTGCTGTCCAGTCGGTGATCGGAGTCGCACGCAGGTAGTCTTTGTTTGTGAATGCGGCAAGCTGCTGCTGGAAGTTCTGCATGTTCTGCGGCTCTCGCTCTTCGGTTGCAAGGTAGTAGAGAGCGGATTTGTTTTTGATAAACTCGGTGATGAGGGTTGTTTTTCCAACACGTCTCCGACCGTAAATTACAACGAAACCTGCGTTTCTCTGGTAGTTTTCCTCAAGCGCTGCGAGTTCCTGTGTTCTGCCAATGAAGTTCATATCTTTTGAAAATGATTATTTGAATTATCATTATTTAGATTATCATTATTTGAATAATAATGTTTGGCTGTGGTGCTTTCTCACTGACGTCAGACGTCAGATATCAGATGTCAGATATCACCTATGTTTTTGAAAAAAAAGATCATCCCCGAAAAAATTCCCTTGCCAAAAATCGAGACAAAGTGATTCTATTTATATACTCAATGTCATAACTATACCACAAGAGGAGATATTCTCTCTCACTCATCTTCGATGAAGAGAGGAGATGCAAAAATTTTCCAGTTATATCTTTTCATAAAACCGATGTGATATCTGACATCTGAAGTCTGACATCTGACGTCAGCAAGAATTCAGTTGATGACCTATTTCGTCACTGCCATCACAGAATCCGAAACCAATTCATTTCCGTGTTGTTCACGTCTGCTCCGTGATGTTTTTTTTCCGTGAAGCTCCGTGTTTTCAGATTTTCCGTGGGCGGAGCAACGAACAATACCGAACAGTGTTTGCCAAAAAATAAATTTACGAACAAAGCCACCGCCAAAAAAAAATTTCCGAGAATGCCTATCAGCACTCTTCAGAACTGGGGAACTTTCCGCAGCATCTTATCAATCGCACGGGCCGCATCCTTTGCCGTACCCATCGCAAGAATCACCGTTGCAGCTCCTGTTGCAACATCTCCTCCGGCGTAAACCGTTGGAATCGAAGTCTGGCCAAGACAGTTCACCGCAACACTTCCATTCTGGTTGCGTGCAAGATCCGGCAGCATCCGCAGCAGCAGCGGATTTGGTCCCTGACCGATAGCCTCGACCACCACATCCGCCTCCACCACAAAGTTGCTTCCCTCAATCGGTTCAAACGAACTACGACCGTCATCTCCCGGACTACCGAGTTCCATCCTGATCGCCTCAACGCCTTTGACCGATCGGTTCTCGCCTTCCACGAACCGGACAGGATTCGTGCAGCACATAAACTCCACGCCCTCCTCCTTCGCATGGCGGACCTCATCCAGTCTCGCCGGCATATCAGCTTCTCCGCGGCGGTACATCAGCGTCACTGCCGCTCCCATCCTTCGGGCAACACGGGCTGCGTCCATAGCAACATTTCCGCCGCCAATCACCACAACCCGCTTCCCGAACTTCACCGGCGTATCATTTGCCGGGAAACTTGCAGCACCCATCAGATTCACCCGTGTCAGGAACTCGTTCGCCGAATAGACGCCGCAGAGATTTTCTCCCGGGAGGTTCATGAAGTACGGCAGCCCGGCTCCTGTTCCAAGGAAAACCGCATCGTAGCCGAGCAGCTCCTCAACAGGAACACTCCGGCCGACAACATGATTCGTCTTGATCTCAGCACCAAGCTTCTTCACCTGATCAATCTCGGCCTGCACGATATCCTTTGGCAGACGAAACGCCGGAATACCATACATCAAAACTCCGCCGGCCTCATGCAGCGCCTCAAACAAAGTCACCGAGTGGCCGAACCGTGCAAGCTCCGCGGCTGCTGAAAGACCGGCCGGTCCTGAACCCACAACCGCAACACGCTTGCCGGTCGGTGGAAGGCGGACCGGTGTTTCAATACCATTCGCCCGCTCCCAGTCGGCGACGAACCGCTCGAGGTGGCCGATCGAAATCGGCGTATCCTTATTGCCGAGCACACACTCGCCCTGACACTGGGTTTCCTGCGGACACACGCGTCCGCAGATGGCAGGCAGCATATTGTCCTTCTTGATGATTCTGGCAGCCTCGCGGAATTCACCCATCTCGCATGCACGAATAAATGCCGGAATGTCAATTCCCACCGGACATCCGCCCACACACTTCGGCTTTTTACACTGAATACACCGGGCGGCTTCTGCTATAACCTCGGCCTCCGTGAATCCGAGATCCACTTCGGCGAAGTCTGCTACGCGAAGATTTGCATCTCTGTCCATTTACGCCACCTTCCTGCATCTGCACTCGTGATGTGCTTCGCGGTACTCGACCGACTGCTTCTCCTCAGGAACATACATCCGCTGACGTGCCAGAAGATCGTCCCAGTCAACCTGATGGGCATCAAACTCAGGGCCGTCAACACAGGCAAACTTCATCTTGCCGCCAACGGTAACCCGGCAAGATCCACACATTCCTGTGCCGTCCACCATAACCGGATTCAGCGAAACATAGGTCTTGATGCCGAACGGTTTGGTAACGCCGCTTGTTACCTTCATCATCATGCCGGGGCCGATAATCCAGACCTTGTCGATTTTTCTTCCGTTTTCGCATAGGGTCTGAAGAGGGCCGCTTGCAAATCCTTTGATGCCATACGATCCGTCATCGGTTGTGACGAACAGTTCGTCGCAGATTGCCCGCATCTCATCCTCAAGAATTAACAGACTCTTGTTTCTTGCACCGATAATGCCGATGACATGGTTGCCGGCATCTTTTGCTGCCTGGGCAATAATCGGCGTACAGGCAACGCCAACGCCGCCGCCAACAACGACTACGGTCTCAGGACCTTGTGCAATATCGCTTGGCATGCCAAGGGGACCTACCACGTCACGCAGGCAGTCGCCCGCAGAAAGGGATGCAAGCAGTTTTGTTGTCGTGCCAACTGCCATGAACGAGAGACGGATTAAGTCGCCGTCGGTTCCTGAGATTGTCAGGGGCACGCGTTCGCCTGCTTTGTCGGGGTGAATGATACAAAACTGTCCTGCCTGTGCATTGCGTGCAACCTGCGGTGCACGAATCCACATTTCAAAAACCGCCTCGGACAAGGGGTGTGCTTTCACTATCTCGTACAAATTTGTTCACTCCGCTACTGGCTTGAGAATATACGGGTACTTATTGGTTCTTGGACAACTTTAATTCTGTGACTGATTCTGAGTCTCTCTTGTCCATGGGTTTTTGGGTGTTCTGGCTTCTGAATCTCTGAGTCGCCCACGGAAAAACAGAACACACGGAATTACACTGAAAAAAAACATCACGGAGCAGACGTGAACATCACAGAATTTGAAAACAATTTTTTCGTAGTGGGAGTATTTGATACGAGGTATCAGAAATATTTCCGTGATGTTCACGTCTGCTCCGTGATATTTTTTCCGTGAAATTTCCGTGTACTCCGTTTTTCCGTGGGCGGAGCAATACATAAAAACGCGAAACCGCAAGAGAAAAGAAATTAGCTCTCAGCCTTCACCGAGATACTATTGTATAGGAATGGACATTCGTAGTAACCTGCAACTGCAGGATGAGGTTATATCCGAATAGTGGCTGGTTTATCAACTGTTAGCGAATCCAGGTCAATGGTATCCTCCTTGTAGTCCCGTGAAGGGAATTTGTTCACTTGATCATACATGGCATGGAGTGTAAAACTCCATACTATACTTGACGCTTAGGTCGCCAAATATCTCTCCCAAAACTGTTTCGGAAGTTTCGGATGTTCCGAAATTATCCCTCTGCCAAACCTTTTAGACCTGTTGGCTCGCACATATTCAGTACTTTGAATCGTCCCCATCCTGATACTTCTGCAGGGCTCGAACTTGATCCTGACTTTACGCAAGAAGAGCATGCGGAGTTTGAACAACTTGAACTGGACCATCCTTACATCGAGCAGCATGAGGAAAAAGTACGGACTCCTCCTCTTCCTGAAGATGCCAGAGACGGAAAGCATGACATTCTTTTTCTTCTCATCTTCATCATCCTTGCTGCCGTGTTTCTTTGTGCGGTCATCTTCGGTGGTGGACTTCGTTGAACGCACACCAGCTTTTCTTTCAGGCAGTCGAAAACAATGACTACACTGAGTGGAACAGCTGGTACACAAAATATCTTCGCGAGTCTGATGAGGGAATCATGATCCTGCTTGGTCAGGACTTTACCGGTGCAGATCTTTCCGGCGCATGCCTCAGAAACTTTGATCTGACTGCGGCAGTTTTTGCGGGGGCCTCTCTTGCGGGAGCTGATCTTTGCGGTACTTCACTTGATGAAGCGAACTTTTCCGGCGCAGATCTTTCTTCCGCAGATATGTCAGGAGTTTTTGCGGCGTTTGCGGTTTTCCATGAAGCAGATCTCTCTCTGGCAAATCTGTCGGGCGGCGACTTTACCGGAGCAGATTTTACCTCCGCAAACCTTCGCCGCTGTTATGCCCAGCGTGCGGTTTTTGCGGATGCGGATTTTCGTAATGCTGATCTCTCTGGTATGTATGCGAGGCTTGCCGAATGCGAGGGCGCGGACTTTTCCGGTGCTGATCGTTTCGGCGCTGTCTTTTCTTGAAAAATAGTAATCCTTAAATGAGTAGACATAGACATTAATTACGCAAACGATGGGGGTCGTGGCCTAGTCCGGAATGGCGATGGGCTCCAGCGGTCTTAGCGTATGATGAACTATCGGGTCTACTGATTGATAGATGATGACCCGTTGGAGCACTGATGCAAAATTTGTTCTCCACATGTTCGCTTGTCGGAGAGACCCGTCGATCGTGAGTTCAAATCTCACCGACCCCACGTTTTGAAAAAACTCTTTTGAAAAAAAATGTTTTCGATTCAAAATATTTTCTGAAAAAAATTTCTGCTGAAAATAACTTAGATAGAAATTACGCGGTAACGAATATTTCGAAACGCGAATAAAAAAAATATTATAGCTTCTGGAATGTCATCGCCGTATAGCCGCCCACCTCATCATTTGCCCTGCTCATTTCCGTGAAACCAAGATACTTCATCCGCTCGGAAAACGTATCAGGAGTATTTTTCCCTACCGTATACACAGCAGAAATAATCGTTGAAACATTATTTTTCAGGAACTCCGGCTCTCGTTGTCCAACATCATGTTCGTATCCAACAATATTCATGATAAGGGTGATGTTATTTGAGAACCTTGCATCGGATGCCAGCTGCTGAACTGTCGTTGTGGGAACAGTCACCGTCTCCACAAAGATCGAGTTGTCCGTAATCCGGTTTTTGACAATATTGGAACCTACCGCGAAGGTTACATTCTGCGAACCATACGCAACCGCTTTTGGCACAATCGTAAACCCTGCCATGTTGGCATCTCTGGTCTGGCTCAGAGATGGTTGCAGATACGGGTTCGGCTCTACCGAGATCTGGTTTACCGGCAGTATCAGACGATCATTCACGTACGTTGACAGAACACCAACTCCTGCACCCAGCTCAATCACCGGATTTTCTATCGGCATATATTTGTCAACAGCAGCAACAAGTTCCGCATCATATGCATTCGGACTCAGCAGGAGACTCCAGATAAACTCCGCGTCCACATAGTCAGGGTCCATAAATATGAGATTTTCCCGGACCATGGCCTGATTGGGCGTCGGGTTTGCCACGCCGATGCATCCTGCACTCATACAGAATGCGACACAGAGGAGGACAAGCACTGCGGTGAGTCTGACAGTTCTGTCAGAACATCCCATAATCTTCATAGCTATCTCTTTTGCGTTTTTTGGTATTAGTAGTATTGTTAGCGCTGCATGAGTATTCCGAACCGTTCACAGAAATGAACTCCTCTCTGATTGAAAAAAAAAGTTATTCGAGATAACCGGAGATCTCTCCAAGTATTTCATCCATGAGCTGCTTTGCTTCCACAGGATCTTTGGACTCGGTATAGACGCGAACGAGTGGTTCGGTTCCTGACGGACGAATCAATGCCCATGCGCCGCCGCGGGTAATGCGGATGCCGTCGCGTGAGTCAATCGGACAGTTTGCGAAGTATTTTTTCATGTGTTCAGTTATCTCTGCGGCACGTTTGGTTTTTCTTTTCTCCTGATACATCGTGAAGACCGGCAGCTCTGTGATGAGTGATGAGAGCGGCTGTTTTCGTTCGGCAACAAGGTCAAGCATCGTTGCCGCAGTCATTGCGCCATCACGACAGAACTGATGGTTCGGATAGATGATACCGCCGTTTCCTTCGCCGCCGATGATGACCGGCTGTCCCTCTTCGATGAGTGCACGCATGGTACGCGCTGCGTAAATGCTGCCGACAACCGTATAGCTGGTACTACAGCCGCAGGTTTTTGCGACTGCTTCGACGACGCCTGAGGTGCTGACCGGAGTGACGACAACGCCCCCTGGATTTTTTCGGCAGAAGTAGGAGGCAACAAGACCGAACGTGATGTTTCCGTCCATGAAGACGCCGTGTTCATCAACGAAGATGGCGCGATCCGCGTCTCCGTCATGGGAGACGCCAAACGCGGCTCCTGTTTTGACCACAAGTTCTGAGAGTTCCTTGAGTCCTTCGGCGGTTGGTTCGGGCAGCCGTCCCGGAAAGTTTCCGTCGAAGGGTTCGTTGATGACGTGAACGGTGCAGCCGAGTCTTCGGAGAATTTCCGGAGTGGTTGCGCCTGCCGGTCCGTTTCCGGGATCAACAGCAATGGTGATGCCTCGTCCGCAGTCTTTGGGGAACTGGGAGACAATTGCACTAATATAGAGTTCACGTGCGTCAGGTTCGACCGAGAGTGAGCCGAGTTTATTCCAGGGCGCGGCAACGAACTGTTTGTGAATCATGGTCTGTTCAAGCTGGATGGTTCGCTCGTCGCCCATCTCGGTGCCGTCAGCTTCGACGATTTTGATGCCGTTGTACTCGGGCGGGTTGTGGGAGGCTGTTATCATGACGCCTCCGTCGAGGTGGTGGTCGAGGACGAGGTACTGGAGGCAAGGCGTTGGGACGATGTCAAAGTCGATGACATTGCAGCCGCAGGTGAGAAGGCCTGCCCGAACTGCTGCGGCGAGTGCAGGTCCTGAGGTGCGGGTGTCACGGCCGAGGCCGACGGTTTTTCCGGGGCCAAGCATGGTGCCAAACGCTTCTGCGATTTCGAGTGCGAGCGTCGGGGTCATGTCGATTCCGGTTACGCCGCGGACGCCGTTAGTGCCGAAGTACTGTTTTTCGAGTTTTGCGAGTGCCATACCAATTTCCTTGGATTAGTATTGGCGGGTGTGTAGATTATACGTGTCGAAAAGAGAGTGGGTTATTCTTCATCGTCGTCGTCATCATCATCGTCTTCGTCTTCGTCGACGGTTGATCCTTTGCGGCTGTTGAGGAGGACGTTTGCAGACTCACCGAGTTTTCGCATGATCTCGGTGATTTTGTCTTCGATGTCGAGTTCGTCGTCGATGGAGAGTGAGGTTCCTTCGATCTCGAGCAGGAATCTGGCGATCTCGCTGGATTCAAAGAGGATGTCGTCGAGTTCGTCGAGGGTGAAGAATCCGCACATGGCTCCATAGAAGAAGGTTGCTCCGGATTTTCGTACCTTTCGTTTGAATGCGTTTCTTGCCTGGTTGACTGCCTGCGGGCTGTAGGGTTCCTCCATGAAGGGGACGAGTTCGGGGAGGTGCTGGCCGATGAAGGTCATTTCTGCGCCGTAGGGTGTTTTGAAGTCTGAGCAGAGGCGGGCGATTGCCCATTCGCGTGCGGTGATGTAGGTGCGTTTGCGAAGGAATACGTTGACTTTGCGGTAGGTGGCTCCGTCAACTTTTTTGAATTTCTGATATTTGTTGATCTCTTCTGTCCGGTCTTCTTCATCAGGGATAGTCGGGTACGGGTCAGAGTCCATTGTGAGTGTATTGGGAGTTGATTGGTATTGAGGGTTTGGGAGTTATTTTTGTGCGAAAATGTTGTATAGCATCATGTGGTTTATTTCATGTGCGGGTGAGGTTGGTCTGGTGGATGATGTTTTTTGTTTTTGGTTTCTTTGGAATATTTTAGGAGGTGATATGGGATGCTGTGGAAAAGATTTAGTCCGTTTTTTTTCTGAAAAAAGTAAGTGGGTCAGTGGTGAGTTGGCATGATGAGAAAAAGAAACCGCAAATCCACGCAAATCTCGCTCGCTGATGCTCGCTCCGCAAATCGCGTTTGCTATTTCGTCGCTCTCATCCCGCCGGATTCCGGCGGGCTCGTTGCTATCGCAACCGCTCCGGCAAACGCTGGACGGCGCCTGTCGGGCGCCGCCTATTGTTTATCGATAATATTCATGGTGTATAACTGCGTGAAATGTCATTGAGTTGAAAACTTTCAGATTGTCCCACACTTCAGATGCGATCCATTCAACCCATGGCGGCGCCCGACAGGCGCCGTCCAGCATTTGCAGTCGCGTCACCGATTAGGTGCTCCACCCGCCCAGCTCTGGGCGGGAAGGAGAGCGACGGTTCGCAAATGCGATTTGCGGAGCCCGAAGGGCGAGAGCGGCAAGCCCTTTGGGCTCGCTTAGCTGAGCACGTCTGCGCCGTGCCGCATTTGCGTGGATTTGCGGTTTCTTTTTCTCATCATGCCAACTCACCACTAACCCATTTACATTTTTCAGAAAAATAACGGACTAAATCTTTTTGTGAGAGTCCAGCAGGCCGCGAAGTGGCATGCGATTCGTGTAATTCGTGTTTACTTCACACAACCGCATGTACCTGAATCACACCGCGTAACTTCTATCTCATTTCGGCATATCAGATCTTCATTCTACCACCTGCCCTCAATCGCAGTATCTCTCAGAAAAAATTATGACGAAATAGTTTCACGGCTCTGATGATTTTCGCCGCACCCAATTACCCAACAGCAATTTTCTCTCTCAAGATTTTTTTATCTTCAACATCACAATATCCGTCATCGAAGAAACCTATACGAATTTTTCCCCGGCACCCGAAAAATCCAGCCTTCATAAACGGCATTCAAGCCCACTTCACTCTCCTGCCAAGGTGATTCATCATATCTGATCACGTCAGCCTCAAAACCCTGTTTTTTCATCTCAGCAGGATCTCATCAGAATATTTTCCGGGCACTGAAATCACCTCGGAAACGAAAATCCAAAAACCCAATAAAAACGACCAATTCTTCATTTAACGTCCAATTTGTCGTCGTTTCAAACCCTCAAAAACCCCTGAAATATTGCGCATAATGTCTATTATGCGCAAACATTATCTGCATACAGACCAAATACCTGATTGAGTGCATCATGGCCCCGCCAAAACGAACCTTCAGCATCTGGATACCTCGTTACCTCAGCAGCATCGAAACCAAAAACTACTCTGAGAATACCATAGAAGCCTACGGTCGCGTCCTCAAACTCTTCGCCCGTTACAAAACCTACCTCCTCGACCATGACGGAGAAATCCCGGAAAACCTCGCCGCACTTTTGAACAGCGGCATGGGTGCTGACATCGACGCTGACGCCTACGAAATCAGCGACTTTTTCACCATCATCCGCAACGAACGCCACCTCAGCCCGGCAAGCCTGCACCAGTACGACTCAGCCCTCAGCTCCTTCTACCGTCACTTAATCTCCCAGAACATCGTTGACGCAAACCCCATGGATCGCGTCGAACGGCCCAAAATCAAAGACCGCGAACTCAAATATCTCCGGCATAAAGAAGTCATGACCTTCATCGCCTCCCTTGAAAATCCCCGCGACGCACTCTTAATCAGAACCATCTACGCAACCGGCATGCGTGTCTCCGAACTTTGCGGCCTTCGTGCCGAACACATCAACTTCGACGAACAGACCATCCGCGTCAGAGGTAAGGGCGGCAAAATCAGAATCGTCTTCTGCGACCCTGACACCCTTGCAATGATCAGAGAACATCTGGGCGAAAGAATCGAAGGCCCGGTATTTCTCGGCAACCGCGGGGCTGCAATCTCTCCCCGCACCGTTCAGCACATCTTCAACCTCTACGCTCCCGCAGGCATAACGCCGCACAAAATCCGGCACAGTTACGCCAGCGAACTCTACAAACGATCTCATAACCTCCGTGTCGTTCAGGAAAACCTCGGCCACAACTCCATTCAGACCACCGAAATATACATCCACACCGACCTTGACGAACGCAGAAAAGCATACCAGAACTACTTCCCACTCGCCTCGGGTGGAGAGTAACCCTCCACTTTTTCAATCGAAGTACTTCGCACGCAGATGGAATAAACCAAATGATGCTATATTGATTTTTGGTGATATCAGAACAAAGATAACCGGCTACTGCAATACACATCATCATGGAATTTTCTTCAGCACTCACAACCGCTGCAGAACTCATGGCAATATCTGCACGGACAGCCCCCAAAGGCAAAGGCTCTGACGTCATCGAAATAAAAATTCTCAAACATGATCAGCTTGAAGCCCTCGCCGTTGAAATGGAATCAATCGCAGCAACAACCGGCATGAAATTTTTTCTCCGTGATGCTGGAAACATTCGGAACAGCGAAACCTGTCTCGTGATCGGTGCGGACGGATTTTCCACGCTCGGTCTCAACTGCGGAGCATGCGGTCACGCAACCTGTGCGGAAATGAAATCTGCTATAGCCATCGCACCAACCGACACCCTCTTCAAAGGTCCGGTCTGTGCCATCAGATCATCCGACCTCGGTATAGCCGTAGGCTCTGCGGTCAAAACCGCATCAATCCTCAACGTCGACAACCGCATCATGTACTCTGCAGGTTGTGCGGCTCTTGCCCTCGGCCATCTCCCCCACTCAACGATTGCGTATGCAATTCCCCTCTCGGTCACGGGGAAAAGTCCGTACTTTGATCGGTGACAAAATTCTCATGAAAAAAGATCAAACACCCGGGAACGCGAATTGATAACCCATCCGAACAATATGAGTATCATGAACCTGCTAACTGACGAGGACGGAGAGCTCGCCCTTTCCCGGGCAAGAACGCTTGTCGAGGGGGTTGTGAAGCGAAAACCGGTGGAAGAGATTGCATACCCTCCGGCATTTTCAGCAAAGCGCGGAGTGTTTGTAACGCTGAGTGAGTTCGGCGATCTTCGAGGGTGCATTGGGATTCCTTATCCTGTGATGCCGCTCTCCGAAGCTCTGGAGGATGCGGCGGTTTCTGCAGCCGTCCGGGACCCAAGGTTCCGGCCGGTCTCGCCAGCAGAGCTTGCAGATATCAGCATCGAAGTAACTGTGCTGACACCGCCCGAAGCTTTGATCTGTAGTCCTGCTGAGCGTCCCGACCATGTGGAGGTCGGACGTCACGGACTGATTGCAAAAGCCGGCAGCAGAAGCGGACTTCTTCTGCCGCAGGTTGCAACCGAGTACGGCTGGACGCCGGCAGAGTTTCTCAGCCAGACCTGCATCAAGGCCGGCCTTCCGCAGTCGGCATGGCGTGAGAGCTCGTGCAATATATTTTTGTTTGAAGGCCAGATATTTCGTGAAAAGTAAATCGGCGAAATTTTCTGAAATGGTACGAATACCATTACTCTCAAAAAAATATTGTTTCCCCATCGTCAGACATATTCATAATCCGCGAACTCCAATATAATTCTCACGTGAGAGGGAGCATGCGGCCGACGGTGATCATTTCGGGATTGCTGAGGAAAGTCCTCCCACCATTCAGGTAACGCAGCCGTGTGCAAGCACGGGTGGCGAGAGTCACGGCTCTGGAACAGAAACGACACGTCCTCTGCGGAGTAATGAGACGGCACCTAACCCGTCGAGCGCTGATGTAGAGGGATCGATGGAACGGCGAATCCCTGCGGGTGCAAGTCGGAACAGGACCTTCGTGCGGCGCCTGAACGCCATGGTCCGGGTACGACGCTTAGCCGAATGCCGCAACGAACAGGAGGAGGCTTATCACTCCGACTCACGTTTTTCGTAACTGTTTTTCCGTGTAAGTGTGGTGAATATATGGCAGATAATACAAAACTTGGAACGATTCTAATTCTTGCAGTGATTTGTGTGGGAGTGCTGCTTATTGTCTCCTCGGGAATTTCTGCATTGCAGAGCTATCAGACAATCGCAGATCCGGACAACGAAACAGTTACCCAGACACCGGAAATGATGACATCTCCGGTACCGACAACAGCGCCATCGGTTGCTTCGACCACATCAGCAGTGCCGGCAGCCACCACGCTTGGAGCGACGGAAACTGTACAAACGCTCGCCCAGCCGACCGCGACCACAGCAGCACAGAGTACGAGCCCCACCGTTTCCCAGACGGTTGCCGCAGCACCTGCCAAAGCTCCTGCTACAGGTGATCCTATTCTCGGTAACTGGGCCGGAGAGAAAACCATGAAAATTGTTTTTGTAAGTGCTCACGGCTCTGCGACGGCGACATTCCGTGACGATTACTCAGGTTCTGCCGCTGGCGATTTCCAGGGAGCAGGCCGTGACGAAATATTTGATGCGAACTTCATCTGGGAAAATCTCGGTAACGGAAAGTATCTTGGGACGTACGGCGATAAGACCCTTGAGTTTTCACTTGACGGCGAAGTCCTCACCATGACTCTCAATCCGAAGAAGCTTGGTGTGGTGGAGTCAGAGATTTTGAATATGGATATACCGTTTGAGATGCACCGGGTCTGAAATGACCCAACTCATACTTTAATTACGCTGAAACGTCGATGATACTAGTACCA
The DNA here is from genome assembly GCF_032714615.1 of Methanorbis furvi. NCBI lineage: Archaea > Methanobacteriati > Methanobacteriota > Methanomicrobia > Methanomicrobiales > Methanocorpusculaceae > Methanorbis > Methanorbis furvi. The sequence goes on along the minus strand of NZ_JAWDKA010000004.1, from coordinate 41,210 downwards.
TGAGCTGTTTTGAGTGTACGCAGTGTGGACTGTGCTGCCTGGGGATCGGTGAGATTGTCAGGATGGACCGCCAGATCTCCAAGTACGGATTTTATATCAAAAATGAAGTGGTGGGTGAGACAAAAGCTGTCCTCGTCACGCCTGAGTACCGCGACATTTTTGACAGTGATCACTCAATTCAGGATGAACATCGTTCAGCCTGTTTTTTTGTTCGCAAACGTGCGGACGGCAAGTATGTCTGTACGGTGCATCCGGGCAGGCTTTTCATTTGTAAGGATTATCACTGCTGTGCTGCACGCATCAGCAAAAATGGTGAGGAGGTCGCCCGCGTCAAAGGCAAGGTTTCGCTGGTGACGCAGGATGAGGATCTGAAAAATATCTGGCTTGATGGTGTGCAAAAGCAACCAGATCGGTCACGCGAAGAGATCACCGCTCTCCTCCGCGGTCATGGATACTCGGTGTTGTTTTATGACGGTGAATGAGATTTCTGTTCAGCAGGGAAAACTTCGGTGTACTGATGGTACATCAGTAACGCCGGAGAAGTGCAGGTTCTGTCTGCACTCCCGCTACTTTGTGATTGCGGGTGTTGCGGAACGTTCGCCGGCTCTTGCGTTTTGTCTGCGGGAGCGGACAACGAAAGAGATCGATGTGACGAAGGCGTCTGCGGTTGGTTGTGCTGAAGAGCGGGGCGACGGGTACGCAAGTATTGGAAATATTATTTCGTGATGTGAAAAAAATTATTTTTCCATTTTGATTTTGTAAAATTTTTTGTCGGCCGCATACTTTGCAAGTGTTCCGTCTTCCATCTGATACACCTGTCCTACGACAAACTCTGGCTGCTCTTCCTCGGAAAACATTTCCTGCGCACGTTCACTTGCATTCTCAAGAATTATTTCCTGACGCTTGCTCACGAATCGTTTGTTGTATTTTGTTTCGATGCGGGAGATTACTGCAATCAGGATGAGGCAGCCGATAATGACCACCGCAAAAATTATCCAGCTGCTCGTTCCAACATCCGTTCCCTCGTACATACCTACTTTGTATGGGACACGGGAGAGGATAAAAGTAGTGGGAATTTATCTTGTCACAGGTTGACGTACGTTACTATATCAGAGTTAGACCGAAAAACAGTATTACTGAGATTCGTAGTTAATTTGTTTATTTTTAGAATATTACCTGTATTAAATTGAATTACGGGGGATAGCTATTTGTGTCTGAAAAATATATTAGATGAATAAGAAGAACATGAGGCATCTCCTCCAGAAAAATCTTCGACCTCTTCCATTCCAACTGTTCGGAAATTCCGAACAGTTGCCCGGCCACAATCATGACAAAAAATCTCTACCTCACCAGCAGTACCGCCGAGTACCTCATCTTCTCTCTCCACAATGAAGCCGACGGCATCGAAGTCCGCTACGAAAACGGAACACTCTGGCTCACGCAGAAAGCAATTTCACAGCTATTCGACGTCAGTAAATCTACCCTCAGCGAACATCTGACCCTCATCTACCAAAACGGCGAGCTGCTCGAAGATCGAACTACTCGAAATTTTCGAGTAGTTCAAACCGAGGGGGATCGTCAGGTAACCCGGGACATCATTCATTATAATTTGGACGCCGTCATCTCTGTTGGTTACCGCGTAAACTCTGTGCGGGCAACCCAGTTCCGCCGCTGGGCGACAGGAGTCCTCAAACAATACACCATCAAAGGCTACATCATCGACAAAAAACGCATGGAGAATGGAGGACTCCTTGGCGAAGACTACTTCGAAGAACTTCTCGAAGAGATCCGGGAAATCCGTATCAGCGAGCGAAGATTCTACCAAAAGATCACTGACCTCTACGCGACTGCAATCGATTATGACAAAGACTCAACCCTTACCAAACAGTTTTTCGCCAAAGTACAAAACGCCATGCACTACGCAGTAACCCAAAAGACCGCCCCTGAAATAATTTATACCCGTGCTTCGGCTGAAAAACCATGTATGGGACTGACCTCATGGAAAAACTCGCCTGATGGAAAAATTCTCAAAAGCGATGTCATTATTGCCAAAAATTATCTCAACACAGAAGAGCTCAGCGACCTGTCACGGATTGTCAGTGCATTCCTTGACCTCGCCGAAGCCAGAGCAAAAAAACGCATACCCATGACCATGCAGGACTGGGCGGAACGGATCGATAAATTTCTCCTTGCAGATGATCGAAACATCCTGAAAAATTCAGGAACCATCTCCGCAGAGATTGCAAAAGAACACGCCGAGTCTGAGTACGAAAAGTATCGCATCACGCAGGACAAACTCTACAAATCAGACTTCGACCTCCTCATGGAACAAGAGGAAAAGTATCATAGATAATAAACAAAAAAAACGTAAGGGATTATCCCCCAGTGCAGGATCACAGCATCTTTTTCAAAAACTGTCCGGTATAACTCTTCTTCACCTTCGCCACATCCTCAGGCGTTCCCTCCGCAATGATCTTTCCGCCCGCATTACCGCCCTCCGGTCCAAGATCGATAACATAATCCGCACACTTGATCACATCCAGATTATGCTCGATCACCACAACCGTATTGCCCTTCGCAACAAGACTGTCAAGAACACCGATCAGCTTCTTCACATCATGGAAGTGCAGACCGGTAGTCGGCTCATCCAAGAGATACACCGTCTTTCCGGTCGCACGCTTCGCAAGTTCCCTCGTCAGCTTGATTCTCTGTGCCTCGCCCCCTGACAAAGTCGTCGAACTCTGACCGAGCTTAATGTAGCCGAGACCAACATCAGCCAGCGTCTCAATTTTTGCACGAATGTTTGGCACATTCGCAAACAGCTCCAACGCCTCGTCCACACTCATGTTCAGCACATCGGAGATCGACTTGCCCTTGTACTTCACCTCAAGCGTCTCTGCATTGTAGCGGGTTCCCTTACACTCCTCGCACTCGATGTAAACATCAGGCAGGAAATTCATCTCGATCTTGATAACTCCGTCGCCCGAACATGCCTCGCATCGTCCGCCTTTCAGATTGAACGAAAACCGTCCCGGATCGTAACCGCGAAGCTTCGCCTCCTTCGTCTCAGCGAAAAGTTTACGGATGTCATCAAACACCTTCGTGTAAGTTGCCGGATTCGATCTCGGTGTTCGTCCGATCGGAGACTGATCAATCACAATCACCTTATCGATCTCGGACTCGAAGATCAGATCCTTGTAACTCCCGGGCGTCACGCGGGATTTATAGATCTCCTTCATCAGCGCCTGATAGAGCGTGTCGTAAATCAGCGTCGACTTGCCGGAGCCGGAAACTCCCGTGACAACCGTCAGGGTTCCCATCGGAATTTTCGCATCGATATTTTTCAGATTGTTTTCTGTGCACCCGTTGATTCTGATGAACTTTTTCGCAGGCCTTCGGGTTTCCGGCACCGGAATCACCTGTCTGCCTGACAGATACTGGCCGGTGATCGATTCGGGCGCTGCTGCAATCTGGTCAGGAGTTCCTTCTGCCACAACGTGACCGCCGTGAACTCCGGCTCCGGGACCGATATCCACCACATAATCGGCAGCACGAATCGTGTCCTCATCATGCTCCACCACAATCAGCGTGTTGCCGATATCACGGAGATGTTGCAGGGTTCCGATCAGCTTCTGGTTGTCACGCTGGTGAAGACCAATCGAAGGCTCATCAAGAATGTAGAGCACACCCATCAGATTCGATCCGATCTGGGTCGCGAGACGGATACGCTGTGCCTCGCCGCCGGAAAGACTGCCAGCGTTGCGGGAGAGCGTCAGGTAGCCGAGGCCGACCTGCTGGAGGAACGAGAGCCGTGAGTTGATCTCACGAAGGATCAGCTTTGCGATCTCCTCCTCCTTTTCCGTCAAGGGCAGAGTGTTGAAAAACACGAGTGCGTCATCGATCGAGAGGTCGGCAACGTCGGCAATCGATTTGTCATTGATCTTTACGGCAAGCACATGATCTTTGAGTCTTCTGCCGTGACACTCGGGACAGGGAAGGACACGCATGAACTTTTCGAGTTCCTCTTTGCGGTACTCGGACTTTGTTTCGCGGTAGAGCCGTTCGGTCTGGGGAAGCAGTCCTTCCCACTGGCCGTTATGCGACCACTCGGCATTTTTCGAGGACATGACAAACTTCAGGGTGTCGTCTGTTCCGTACATGAGACCGTTGTACTGTTTCTCGGTCAGTTCCTCGATCGGGGTCATCATGGTGAAGCCGAGATGTTTGGCTACTGCGTCCAGATACTGGACACGGTAGCCGTCAAGGAAGTTTCGGTAAATTGCAACCGCTCCGTCAGCGATGGATTTGGTTTTGTCAGGGATGATCAGTTCAGGGTCGAACTTCATCTGGATGCCAAGGCCGTTACAGGTCGGGCATGCGCCGAATGGGCTGTTGAAAGAGAACATTCTGGGCTGAAGCTCTTCAAAGGAGAGGCCGCAGATTGGACACGCCATTCTTGCGGAGTAAACTGCGTCCGGTCCTTCAGCTCCGGCAGCGTAGACGAGTCCGTCTTCTGCACGTTTGAGTGCTGACTCGATTGCTTCGACAAGCCGGCTGCGGTCGGCAGGGTCGAGCCGGTCGACCACGATGTCGATGTTGTGCATGACGTATCTGGCGAGTTTGATCTCGTCATCAGTTCGGAAAATTTCTTCGTCGACCCGAACTCTGGTGAACCCGTCGGCATTGAGGTCGCGGAAGAGTTGTTCGTAGGTTCCCTTTTTCTTGCGGATGATCGGCGCGAAGATAGTAATCATCGAGCCTGCGGGAAACTCTGCGGTGATTGCGTCTGCGATCTGTTCAGGCGTTCGCGACTGAATTTTTACCTGATGTTTCGGGCAGTAGGGAACACCAACTCTTGCGTAGAGGAGACGCAGATAGTCGTAGATCTCAGTGACCGTTCCAACCGTCGACCGGGGATTTTTGGAGGTGGTTTTTTGTTCGATGGATATTGCGGGGGAGAGTCCTTCGATGCTGTCAACATCCGGTTTGTTCATGATGCCAAGGAACTGGCGGGCGTAGGATGAGAGGGATTCAACATATCTCCGCTGGCCTTCGGCGTAGATGGTGTCAAAGGCAAGGGTGGATTTGCCGGATCCTGAAACTCCGGTGACGACGACGAGTTTGTCACGCGGGAGTTCAAGGGTGATATTTTGCAGATTGTGCTGGCGGGCACCCTTTATGGTCAGGTTTTTCATTGCGATAGTACTTTTACTGCTGGTGATAAAGAGTTGCGGGATATAGCACTGTAGGGGGTGATGACTTTATTTTCACAAAGCCAATACTTTTGTTCATGGTTAGGGTACATCTCCCGAACGGTTCGGTCGCTGATGCTAAGGCAGGAACGGTTGAGGAGATTTTAGCAGGTCTTGGTTTGAATCCATATGAGATTTTAGTGACCTCTGAAGGCGAGCTTCTTCTTGCTGACGACTTCGTCGCAGAAGATCAGATACTTGAGACCACATCTATAGTACATGGAGGATGAGTAGTGGCGGTCTGTGATCTCTGCGCATCAAAGGCTGTCTGGCGTGATCCTGCGAGCGGAGCGGTTTTGTGCGGGGATCATTTTTCGGCATGGTATGAAGAGGGCGTTCGGGATGCGATTGAAAAGTATGCGATGATCCCTTCCGGTTCCCGGGTGGCGGTCGGGCTTTCGGGCGGGAAGGATAGTACTGTTCTTCTGACTGTTCTTGCAAAGCTGAATCTTGATGCAGAGTTTGTGGCGATTACGGTGGATGAGGGGATTGCGAATTATCGCGATGATACGATTTCGGCAGCCGTTTCACTGGTGAAGCGGCTTGGTGTTGAGCACCGGATTGTTTCGTTTGTTGATGTCTGTGGAAAAACGCTGGATGATCTTTTAGTGTCTGCGCCGGAACGGGCATGTTCGGTCTGCGGGACGCTTCGGCGGCGGGCGTTGAATGCTGCTGCCCGCGATGCGGGGGCGAGTCTGATTGCGACCGGCCACTGTATGGATGATGAGGCGCAGTCTGTTCTGATGAATTATCTGCGTGGTGATATCAGGAGAGTTGCTGAGAATTATCATACGAATGCAGGCGATCTGTTTATTCCAAGAATCAAGCCGCTCTGCCGCTGCACGGAACGGGCGACGGTTGCTTACGGGATTGTGAATCGTTTGCTTACACCTTTGCCTGAGTGTCCGTACACAAAGTATGCCCTCCGGGCTGATGTGCGGACCGAACTCGGCATTCTGGAGCATAAGTATCCGGGAACTCTATTTAATATTGTGTCAGGTCAGGAGAGACTGATTGCAAAACTCGGGACTGCACAGGGCGAGGTGACGGAGATGGGTGTCTGCGAGCGATGCGGCGAGCCGACGCAGAACAGGTTGTGTGCGGCGTGTACGCTGATTGAGAAGCTGGAACATTTGGAATAAAAAAATTACTTTTGTTGAACTGGTTCAAGTCAGATCAGTTTCAGCAGTTCGTTTGCCTGATCAGGCAGCATGCGAAACACATAGACACTTGGATTGGAGTGTTCGGTTTCGGGAGCCGGACGATACACAATAAGACGACACTCATCTGAGTTGTCAGGGATGATTGCGATGATCTTACTCACGGTAACGGGAATCATCTCCGGATCGGAGTCCGCAGTATACTCCGTCCACGTTATGTCGATAGGTGTTGGATAGTTTATCGTGACTACCGTTCCAAATAATTTACCGCGGACACCATCATAGTAATCGGTAGCAAGCCAGTACTGATAATTTTCTCCGGCAAGTATCTCCAGTTTTTCTTTCAGCTCAGCAGAATTTTCCGGTGAAATGCGAAGACCGTGAGAGACAACACTGAGTCCGTCAGGTTCCGTGTACAACGTGGCAAGTCCGAGGAAAATGATCGCAACAGAAAAACAGATGAGAGTGACAACAGTCATTGCGACGGTACTGCGGGACATGGGTATCTTAGTAGTATTTTTTTTCCGTAAGACATGATAAAGAGATTGACCAAAGTATGATTGGTTACTTTTGTCCATCCCCCATTCCCACTCTCTTTATCCTCCCTCCCGTCCAATACAATCCCAGCAATGACCGGCGGCGAAGAAGTCTTCAAATACAAACAATGCCTCATCCTCAGAACCGACCTCAAACTCAGCTGCGGCAAAATGTGTGCCCAGGCAGCCCATGCCTCAATAGGAGCCTTTGAAAAAGCCTCACTCCTTGACAAAAAAGCATGGATGCGGGAAGGCCAGAAAAAAGTAGCACTCAAAGCGGTGAGTGAACGGGCACTCTACGAACTCAAAGCAACCGCTGAAATACAGGGACTCCCCGTCTCCTTAATCATCGACGCAGGCTACACCGAAATACCGCCCGGAACCGTCACCGCTCTTGGCATCGGCCCTGCCAAAGCTGAACTCATCGACAAAATCACCGGCGGTCTCCCGCTTCTCTAACAATCATGAAACCATCCGCCTACCCACTCGAACAGTCCCTCGGCATGAATTATTACGCAACCGACGCCAAAGGCATCGGCGGCGTTCTCAGAAACAGCCCCGAAGACTTCATCGTCGAAGAACTGCCGGTCAAATTTACCGGCACCGGCCCCTACCTCATCGTAAAACTTACCAAACGATCCTGGGAACACCAGCATACCATGCGGGAGATCACCAAACGCCTCGGGATCAGTCCGAAGCGGCTTGCATGGGGAGGGACCAAAGACCGCAACGCAGTCACCACCCAGTACATCTCCCTTTATGACGTCACCGAAGAAGACCTCGCCAAAGTTGCCATCAAAGACATCACGCTTGAACCAATCACCCGTCATCAGTTCTCCCTCGGCCTTGGCAGTCTTGAAGGAAACCGCTTCACCATAACCCTTCGCGGCTGCGAAGCAGAAGACCTCACCGCCCGCGTTGAATCGATCACCAAAGACATCCTTGAGTCCGGCATCCCCAACTACTATGGAATCCAGCGATTCGGCGCACTAAAGCCGGTCACCCACCGCGTCGGCCTCCACATTCTCCGCGGCGAGTACGAGGAAGCGGTGAAAATGTACGTCGGCGACGTGTTCCCGCGAGAGTCCGACGAAGTCAAAGCCGCACGGCGTGCCTTCGCCGAGACCGGCGATGCAAAAGCAGCTCTTCATGACCTTCCGGTCCAGCTCTCCTACGAACGCATCATGCTTGACTCGCTCATGAAGCAGCCGGGCGACTACGGCCGTGCACTTCAGGCGATGCCGCCCAAACTTCTCTCGATGTTTGTCTCCGCGTACCAGTCCTGGCTCTTCAACTCTGCACTCTCAGCCCGTTGTGCGAGAGGCGTGCCCCTCGAAGACGCGGCGGTAGGCGAACATCTCATCTTCACCAACGACCGCATCGATACCGTGACTGAGAAAAATATCGCAACCGCCCGTCAGCATATGAAACGCGGACGGTGTGCGGTCGCCGCATGGATGCCGGGCTCAACACTTCCCGTGACTCCGGGACCAATGGAAGAAGAAATGTTTTCGCTGATGAAAGCAGATGGCGTCACGATGCAGAGTTTTGCCGACGCTGCTGCATTTACCGGAACAAACTTCGACGGAGCTCACAGAAAAATTACGCTCCGCACCGAGATCGAGTACTCGGTCGCAGGAAGTGATGTCACGCTGATGTTTACGCTTCCGCCCGGCCATTATGCAACAACCGTCTGCCGCGAGTACATGCAGGGCTCGCCTGAACAGATGGTCTGAACTATTTTTTCTGTGAAATTTCCGTGGGCGGCAGCAAAACACGACTCACTAAGCTGCATCATATTGATATATTTACAGTGTGAATCTCTCTGCACATGTTTGGCTCCGACAAACCATTTGTCCCGGGAAAATGGACGCTCATTGTTCTGTTGCTTGCAGCGATGCCGGCCCTTCTCGGGACTGCTGCGGTGGCTCCGGCACTTCCTTTGATCAGTGCCGCGTTTCCTGATGTGTCGGAGACGATGATCTCGTTTATCATCACCCTTCCTCCTCTTGCGACCGCTCTGTCGGGATTTCTTGTCGGTGCCATCTCTGACAAGTACGGGCGCAAGAAGGTCCTTCTGGTGAGCCTTGCCCTGTTCGGGTTTGCGGGAGTTTCCGGATTTTTCCTTGACTCGGTTACGGCAATTATCTTCTGGCGGATGTGGCTTGGCATTGGCCTTGCAGGACTCATGCCGACGGTCACGACGCTTCTGACCGAGTACTATAATGGCCCTACCCGTGCACGCTATTTGGGATACATGTCTGCGGCGATGGGAGTGGGGGGGCTTGTGATGCAGACAGGCAGCGGCATTCTTGCTGAGATCTCCTGGCGCGAACCGTTCCTGATCTATCTGTTCGGCATTCTGGTGATCCCTCTGGTGTTCTTTTTCATCAAGGAGCCGAAGCGTGAGGAGGAGACGGAGTCTGTGTATGATGATGGCCTGAATATCAAAAGCAGCAGGCCGACGAAGCTTGATATCAAGCCGGTGCTGATTGTGTACGTGACGCTGTTTCTTTCGCTGATCATGATGTATCTGGTTTCGTCGAAGATTGCGTATCTGCTGACGCAGGTAGCGGATGTTTCGACAACGGTCTGCGGTCTGGTTCTTGGTCTTTGTGCTCTCTTCAGTGCGGTTTCGAGCTACTCGTTCTGGCGGTTTGCACGACGGTTTACGTCTCTTCAGATGTTTTCACTGATGTTTCTGATGGAGGGACTGGGTTTGTTTGTGATCGGGACTGCAGTTAGTGTGCCAATCATTGCGCTTGGTGCGGCTATTGTGGGTTTTGGTCTTGGTCTTGGAACACCGACCGGGGCGATGTGGCTGTCTTCGGTTACGCCGCAAAAGTATCTGGGCAAGATCATGGGAGGCCAGATTGTGGCGGTCTACTTTGGTGTGTTCGCGTCGTCGTTTGTCGGAGCCGAGCTTCTGGCGCTGACCGGAACCTATCAGGGTCTGTTCCTTGCGATCGGTGTTGTGGGTGTGGTTATCGGTGTTGTGTACTGGGTTACTGCGGGACTTTTCCGCGGAAGACGGTCAGGTGTGTGAAAAAAAATATTTTGAATAGGAAACGCGAATCGCATGCCTTCGGCCTGCTCACCGCTTCGCGTTTCACAAAAAAAGTGGCTGTTCCTTTCAGAACAGCGGAAGTTTCTTACTCTGGCTGAACACCGCAAACGCGAGATATATCGCAATGAGTGTTGGAATCAGAGCAACAACTCCCTGAATCGGAGAGAGCGACACAACAAACACACCAATCAGTGCGTAGGACACGGCAGTTACCAAAATCATAACCGCAGGAAGAACTCTCGACTCGGTTTTCAGCAGAGTGATGATGCCTACTACCGCCATCATGACAGCGATCAGATAGAATGCTTCGCTCACAACAAAAGCATCTCCTGCGACGGTAACATTTGCAATCTGACTGCCGAGGAAGAAGAACACTCCCATCAGGAAAAACATGGCCGGTGTGTACTTCATCCTACCGAGCGTCCAGAGAAGGACCGCGACAAGACAGAGCATGATGCCGCCCATCATTTTTACGGCGACAACATTTTCGAGCGGGGTTCCGACACTGTTGGTGAAGTAATAGACCACGTCCACTGCAAGAAGCAGCCCGAAGATAAGATAGCCAAGCACTGCTCCGCTTACTTTGAAATCAGTCTGGGCATCAGACTTCAGCAGAGTGCCGCACGGCAGATTGCACCGCTCAGCAGACACGGCAAGGGCAAAGTAGAGTGCAAGAAGACCGCCAATTGCGGCGGTGAAGATTGCGAGCGATTTTATTCCGAGTCCTCCTCCGATAAGTTCCAGACCGATAAACAGTGGTAACAGGAACAGCAGATACTTTTTCTTTTCCGTGCTGGTTAAGAGAACTGCTGCAAGAATCAAAAAGAAGACTCCGACCGTCAAAATTCCGTTGTCAGGGAAGACCTTCTCAGGCCTGAGATACAGAATGCCGAGATTGAGTCCGAACATCAGAAATGTGATGGCGGTCAGATCCCGGTTTCGCATAACAAGCAGGAGAACTCCGAGGATGATCAACGGCAGGGCCAAACCTGCACTGAGTATTCCCGGACTGGTGAGAAGATTCAGTCCAAGAGACACCGCAAGATAGAGCAGGTACGTTGCGATGAGGAGAAATCCTGCTGCTGACAGGTAATTTCTGATCTCGGTTTTTTCAATTTCATTCATAATACATGAAAATTTACCTGTTTCTATATAAAAATATCCTGAATCCTGATCTTGAATTATTGTGTCTCTCTTTCTTGCGAAAAAATCGGCTTTGCCCATAAATTCGTTTATTGGCAAACAATGTCCGGCATTGTTTGTTGCTCCGCCCACGGAAAAACGGAACACACGAAATTACACGGAAAAACATCACGGAGCAGACATGAACATCACGGAAATGAATTTTCGAATTTTGTGATGTTCGCCTGAATAGCCCAAAGAAGACAGAGAACTTCACAGAAAAAAACATCACTATGAGACGAAAACATCATGAAACTGAATTACTTTCAAATTCCGTGATGTTCACGTCTGCTCCGTGATGTTTTTTTCCGTGATATTCTGTGTGTTCCGTTTTTCCGTGGGCGGTTCATACATAAAAAAATCATGCCGCCACTGATACATTTTTCTCTGTTTTTCGCTAACTGTTGAACAAAGGTCCCTCATCATGCCCAATCATCTCTCCCAAGAAAAATCTCCGTATCTTTTGCAGCATGCCACCAACCCGGTAGACTGGTATCCGTGGGGACCGGAGGCTTTTGCGAAGGCTGCGGCAGAAGGAAAGCCAATCCTTCTGAGCATCGGCTACTCGACCTGCCACTGGTGTCATGTGATGGAGAGTGAGTCGTTTGAGGACTGTGAGGTTGCTGCGGTTTTGAATGAGGGGTTTGTTTCGATCAAAGTGGATCGTGAGGAGCGGCCTGATATTGATGCAGTATATATGAATGTGTGCCAGGCAATGACGGGTTCGGGCGGCTGGCCGCTGACAGTTCTGATGACTGCTGATCAGAAGCCGTTTTTTGCCGGAACTTATCTGCCGAAGCATGCGAAGTTCGGGAAGCCCGGACTTCTGGAATTTCTGCCTGAGGTGCTCGGGCTGTGGAAAAAGGACCGCGATCAGATTCTTTCTGCGGCTGATGAGGTTGCAGCGTTTGCTGCAAAGGTGGCCGCCGGCCGCCCGGGAGCTGTGAACAGGAGTCTTCTGCGGTCTGCGGTTGGACAGTTCCGGCAGAGTTTTGATTCCGGGAACGGGGGTTTTGGTCCGGCTCCGAAGTTTCCGATGCCGCATAATCTGTTGTTTCTGATGCGGTATTTTGAGGTTGAGCATGATGCGTTTGCAAGATCGATGGCTGAGAAGACGCTGACGCAGATGGCCCGCGGAGGGATTTGTGATCAGGTTGGCGGAGGGTTTTCGCGCTACTCGACGGATGGGTCCTGGCTTGTTCCGCATTTTGAGAAGATGTTGTATGATAATGCTCTTCTTGCGTATTCGTACGCGGAGATGTTTCGTCTGACGAAGAATTCTTTTTTCAAGAATGTTGGGATTGGAATTTTTTCGTATGTTCTGCGGGAGCTTCAGAGTCCTGAAGGAGGATTTTTCTGCGGGCAGGACGCGGATAGTGAGGGGGTTGAGGGGAGGTTCTATCTGTTTTCCCGCTCTGAGGTTCTGGATGTTCTGGGTCCGAAGGACGGATCTGAGTTCTGCGATTGGTTTGGGATTTTGGAGCACGGGATGGTTGAGGGGAAGAGTGTGCCAAATCTTTTGGGGAATGCGGAGTTTGCGAAGCAAACTCCGCATATGGCGCTGCTTCGCGAGCGAATGTACGATTATCGGAGAGACCGTTCGAAACTGTTGACTGATGATAAGGTGCTGACGTCATGGAATGCTCTGATGATTTCTGCGTTTGCGAAAGGTTACCGGGTTTTTGGAAACGAGGAGTATCTTGCGGCAGCCGTTCGCTGCCGTGAGTTTGTTGATCAATATCTGCGGGATGCTGACGGGCGTTTGTTTGTCCGGTACCGGGATGGTGAGGCGGCTGTTTTGGGCCAACTTTCTGATTATGCGTTTTACTCCTGGTCGCTTCTTGAGTTGTATGCGGCGAATTTTGATGCTTCGTGTCTTTTGGATGCTGTTCGTCTGGCGGAAAAAATGGTTGAGCTGTTTTCTGATGAGGAGAACGGCGGTCTGTTTTTGTATGCGTCTGATGCCGAGCAGTTGATCGGGCGGCCGAAGGAGGTGTATGATGGGGCAATGCCTTCGGGAAATTCTGCGGCGGCTCTGGTGTTTGTGAGGCTTTTCCGTCTGACTGGTGATGTACGATGGCAGGAGATTGCGGAGCGTCAGCTTTCGTTTGCTGCGGGAGTTGCGGAGCGGTATCCTGCCGGGTACTGTCTTTTGCTTCTTGCGATGCTTGAGATGTTGTATCCTGCGGGCGAGGTTGTGTGCTGTTCTGCTGAAGATGAGGTTTTACGGGATGTGTTGGAGTTTTCTGAAGCGTCGCATGCTGCTGTTCTCTTGAAGAGGGCGTCTTCTGCTGATGTTCTTGCGGAGGTTGCGTCGTTTACTGCTGCGTATCCGGTTCCTGAGAGTGGGGTGATGCTGTACTTCTGTTGTGACGGGATGTGTTCTGCTCCGGTCGGGAGCGTAGAGGAGCTGAGGGAGTTGGTTGCGAAGCGGTGAGGTTAGTGGTGGATATTTTTTCTGGAAAACGTAAGCGGGTAAGTGGTGAGTGTGGACGCACAGGATAAACCAACCGCAGATTTTCGCAGATTTCCAAATTTGCCAATCGCTGTTATCTTGCGTTCGGGCGGGACTCCGGCTAATCGCCTCCGTCCATTTCGCCCTCACTGGATAACAGCTGGCAAATTTTCATCGTTTTTTTGTTGGAGTGGTGAGTGTGGTTTTTTCTCATCATATTCATTCACCCCCCACCCGCTCACATTTTCTAAAAAATGCAATCAGTGTGAATCCATCATTGTTTTTTCTCATCGTTCCCACTATCACTCAACAAAAAACCAAAAAAAATTTGCCAGCCATTATCCAGTGAGGTCGAAATGGACGGAGGCGATTAGCCGGAGTCCCGACCGAACGCAAGATAATGACGATTGGCAAATTAAATATCTGTGTGAATCCGTGGCGTTTTTTTCTCACGAGGCCACACTCACCACTCACCAACTTGCATTTTTCAAAAAAGAACTAAAATTTTTTTTCCAGCATCGCGTAACTGAAACCGATGTAGTCGATACATGAGGCTACAAATCAGGATGGTTCCAACCCCTTATTTCAAAAATAATTCAGTTTTCGGCGAGTTGCATTTTGTGTAGCAGGTATTTTGTTATTGTGGTTTTCAGTAAATATTTTCTCAAGAGAACAGTACTGATTTTCCGGCTACATCGGCTACACTTTTTCGCAAAATTGATTCTCCAGGATTTGTTTTTCATTCGAGTAATAATTCATCAGATTTTTCTGTAACCGCATGCCGGCTACCGTTTTACTCGGCACGGACGACTTCTTCCATCTGAAGGAATTTCCTGTATGTTTTTTCCGCGTCCACGGACAAACGGTAGCGGTTCTGACCTCTGTCAGTTTCGACCACCAGCAGTTCTGCGGCATTCAGCCTCTTGAGATGCCAGTGCGCTGCACTTTCGCTGACATTTAGATGCTCTGCGAGATCCTGTTTGGTGCTTTTCGGATTGTTGAACAGTTCAACGAACGCCGTCTTCTCGCTTTCGCGGGAGAGTACGGCAAGCACCAGCTTCTCAATGTCGGTGTAGGATTTTTTCTTGGAAAAATAGTGCGGGTTTTTGGAGTACCTGAACTCTAGGATCTGACTCTTCATCCGTGTTGTTCTGAGATGATGACGGAGACTGCTGCGGGGAATATTTGTTCCGTTGGCGATCTGCTGTATGGACTGACCGGGGTTTTCAGTGATGTAGGTGAGAATTTTTTCCGGACGTTCACTATCCTGCTGATCTTTTTTCCTGGTTTCACGATGATAGAGGATGATGAATGCAAGTCCGAGAGCAGAGACGAAGAAGGTGATGAGTTGTCCTGTAATTGGGGGGATGTATCCCATGGGAAACACAATGAGTCTTCTGAGAATTTCCTTTGGAGGCATCTGCCATAGTTCGATGGTTTTAATCTCTGTTCCGTCATAAATGGGAACAATCTCTTCATCAACCACTTCAAAAACAATCCCTTGGGGATCCAAGGATGTTTTGGAATTGTTCGGATCATGATTGATGCCGCGAATTTCTCCACCCTCAGCAAAAAAAAGAACAACTGCTGCGCTGAAGAGAATCAGTATTGCAAGTATGATAATGCCGATTTCCCGCAGCTGTTCTCTATCCATTTTTAGTAGCTCTTAATGATCAAAATGTTCGTCTGCCTGTCTGCCCATGTGCATCGATCACATCACATCCCTGAAAACTTTCTGCAATCAATATTGATTGAACGTACCTCGTGCGAAAATATTTTCTCCCGATTCATTATAAATCGTCTGACCAAAATGTGATGGGTTGGCAAAATTTTTCTGATGATTATGTTTTCATCTTGTGTACTTCGGCCAACATTATTTTCCCAATGAAAATGTGTTTGCAATTTATCCTGCCCGTGCGGCTTCTTCCATCTGAAGAAATTTCCTGTATGTTTTCTCCGCTTCCTCGGTCAGTCGATAACGAATCTGTTTTCCGTCAGTTTCGACCACCAGCAGTTTTGCGGCATTCAGCCTCTTGAGATGCCAGTGCGCTGCACTTTCGCTGACATTTAGATGCTCTGCGAGATCCTGCTTGGTGCTTTTCGGATTGTTGAACAGTTCAACGAACACCGCCTTCTCGCTTTCGCGGGAGAGTACGGCAAGCACCAGCTTCTCAATGTCAGTGTAGGATTTTTTCTTGGAAAAATAGTGCGGGTTTTTGGAGTACCTGAACTCTAGGATCTGACTCTTCATCCGTGTTGTTCTGAGATGATGACGGAGACTGCTGCGGGGAATATTTGTTCCGTTGGCGATCTGTTGTATGGACTGCCCGGGGTTTTCGGTGATGTAGGTGAGAATTTTTTCCGGACGTTCACTATCCTGCTGATCTTTTTTCCTGGTTTCCCGATGGAAGAGGATGATGAATGCAAGACCGAGGGAAGAGATGAAGAGGGTGATGAGCCGTGTTGTGATAGGGGGAATGTACGCCATTGGAGTAGTTATCACATCTGCAAGAATATCTCGAAGAGGCAACTGCCACAACTCTACTTTTTTGATCTCTTTTCCGTCATAGATAGGAACGATCTCCTCGTCAACCACCTCAATGACATATTTACTGTGTACTAATGGTTTTGCCGGACCATTTGGATCATGATTCAATCCGTAAATCTCTCCACCCTCAGCAAAAAAAAGAACAACCGCTGCGCTGAAGAGAATCAGTATTGCAAGTATGATAATACCAATTTCCCGCAGCTGTTCTTTTTCCATTTTTAGTAGCTGTTAATGATCAAAATGTTCGTCCGCCTGTCTGCCCATGTGCATCGATCACATCACATCCCTGAAAACTTTCTGCAATCAATATTGATTGAACGTACCTCGTGCGAAAATATTTTCTCCCGATTCATTATAAATCGTCTGACCAAAGTGTGATGGGTTGGCAGAATTTTTCTGTTATAATATATTTGCAATTCACTTGGCCTGAGCTGCGGCTTCCATCTCAAGAAATTTTCCGCATGCTTTTTCCGCTTCCCCTGTCAACTGGTAGTGGTTCCTGCCTCCCTCAGCATGAACCATCAGCAGCTCTGCGGCATCCAGCCTGTGGAGGTACCAGTGAACTGTGATCTCACTCATATGCAGGCGTTCTGCGAGATCCTGCCTGGTACTCTCAGGATGTTTGAGCAGCTCCACGAGTACCTGCTTTTCATTCTCCCGGGAGAACACCGCAAGTACCAGCCGTTCGGTTGCCGAATAGGATTTTTCCAGAGAAAAATAATGCGGGTTGCCGCAGTACTCTTTCTGTGAAATCTGTCCTGCTTTCTGCATCTTATTAACATGATAGCGAAGACTGCTGCGGGGAATCTCTGTTCCGGCAGCTATCTGCTGCATGGACTCTCCGGGATTTTTCGTGATATAGGCAAGAATTTTTTCCGGACGATTGATTTCGTTTTGATTTTTTCTGCCGGTGTCTTGGAGGTAGAGGAAGGCGAAACCAAAACCAAGAGCAGAGATGAAGAAGGTAATGAGTTGTCCGGTAATTGGTGGGATGTAGGCTGTGGGGGCTGCTATGAGATGCCTGATGATCTCTTTTGGCGGCAATTCCCATAACTCGACAGTTTTGATCTCTCTTCCGTCGTAAATCGGAACAATCTCCTCCTCGACCACTTCAATCACATATTTACTATGTACTAATGGTTTTGCCGGACCATTTGGATCGTGATTGATCCCGCGAATCTCTCCGCCCTCTGCAAAGAACAGAACAACCACTGCGCTGAAGAGAATCAATATTACCAGTGCGATAATGCCGACTTCCCGCAACTGTTCTCGTACCATATTTAGCAGCCTCAAAAGATCCTCTAAACAAAACTTTGTTTTTCTGTCAGAATTTCAAACGGTATCCGATTCTCTGAGTAAATGATGATTATCGGCACGGTCTGAATATATCTTATGCGAAGATATTTTACCCTCATTCATTATAAATAGTCTGACCAAAGTGTGATAGGTTGGATAAAATTCCATATTCATGATCTCATCATGATCAAGTACACATCAAACCCATCACACTTTGGTCAGATTATTTATAATGAATGACTCGTCATAGATTCAAGTGGCAAATCCGGGATCATTCTTCAAGCTGGTTCACGGATTTTTGGAGTCATGAAAGAACATGAAACAGGTATCAAACACTCTCAGTAGCAAAACGATCAATGCTCTTGGATACATACCATGCAGACCGTGTAATATCTCGGAGGAAACATGACATCTTCAAAAAAATCCTCCACCCTCCTCATAATTGTCATTGTTATTCTGGTTGCCGCTTGTTGTATCGCCTGCGTCTGGCTGTTGGATCAAAGCCCGGCTTCACAGCCCGGGTTTTCAACCACATCTCCTACCCCGACCCCTTCAGGAAATCTCGTTCCTGATATTTCCCAGGTCCCCTTTGCAATTGACGGTCACACCACCATCCTTCCCTCTATGAATACTGACAGCTGGGATTTCACCAAAGAGTATGGTCGGGTCACCATGCCTGAAGGAGCAAAGGATGTTGTATTCCTCACCTTCGACAAACCGGTCGCATCCTTTGACGAGGTCATCGCTCTGGACTTCACCATCTACGGAGAACCCTATCACCGCATTCTCAAGAAAGAAAGTTTCGGCCATGATCCCTCGATTGTTACCTACCGAGGAAGAATCACCATGAGTGATGCAGCCTCTGACTTCTGGATAACCTTTGGTCCCGGCAATCTCGTACAAACCGACTTCCTCTGGAACTCCTCCTCAATTGAACTCACTCCTATTCAGAGCAGGAGTTTCACCGAAAACACCACTCACCCGCTGCATGTTGCCGTTCGTCAGCCCGGATGGGATGAACGCATGCAGGATCCTGAGTTTGCCAATGACCCCTGGGTCAAATGGGTCATGGAAGAAAGACAAAAATACGATGATGATCCGAACTACCAGCCTGAGTACTACTGGGAACTTTATCTTGTGAACTCCAATGGAATGGAAAAGGATCCCGGCTCAACCATTGTTCAGTTTACCGAAGAAGATTTTCTGAAGGTTCCTGAACTGCGTGGACTCATGAAAAATCCGAAAGGAAAGGTCAGACTCAGTCAGAAAACGTACTCCGAGGATTTCTATTTACAGCATGTCTCCTCGAAGTTCAGCGGAACTTTTGCCAACCCTGCCTTCATCGAGATCGATGGGAAATATTATCGGCTGGGCAGTACGACTGGTATGTTTACTCCCTGGGATCCCTGAACTCTGATCAATTTTTTTTATTTTTTTCGTGATGAAGGGTTTGGTTGTATTTCTTAGAAGTGGTTTTGCGGTGGTGGTATGTGATTTTTTGGGTGTTTGAGTAAGGGTTTTGGTGGATAGCGGGGTGTAGTCTGTCTCGGGATGGCGGTTTGCTGTGCTTATGCGGATTGATGGTGTGTGAATGGGTGATAATGTTGTGGATAGTTTTGTTGACCGTCAACTTTATTTTTCATGTGGTTGATATATTGATGTGTGAACGATTACGATAAGAAACTAAAATTCGATAATAAGTGCTATGGATTATTTAGGACTTTGATTGTGGGGGGTGACACATCGGAGTGGAATGAATGGTATAGAAAGTATCAAGAAGCTGATAGTAATAATGAAGGTGGAATATTATATCTGCAGGGACTTTTTTTAAAAAAAGGGTCCTCCCTCAGAGAAATTCATCTGAATAATGCACATCTCGAAAAGGCAGTGATGAGTGAAGTAGATCTAAAAAATTCATATTTGGAGGGAATTCATCTTGAGGGTGCAACACTTAAAAAAACTTGTTTAGAGGGGGCAAAATTAAATAATGCATATCTGGACAATATTGTTCTAAATGGTGCACATCTTGAAAATGTGGAAATGTATAGTGCGAAAGTGACTGACGGAAAATTGTATAATGTCCATCTGGAATCTGCAAAATTGAACAAAGCACAATTAAGAAATGTATATCTGAAGGATGCCCATTTGAATGGAGCATATTTGGAAAAAGCTGATTTAACGGGAGCACATTTGGAGGGAGCGCATTTGGAGGGAGCGCATGTTGATAATGGTCTATTGAACGAGGCAAAGTTTAATGGAGGTAAATTGAAATCTGTGAACATGAAGGGAGCTTATCTGAAAAAAGCGCAGTTTCCTAAAGCAGATATGATGGATGCGCATTTGGAGAACGCACATCTGGAAGAGTCACGATTTTGGAGAGCGGATCTGAGGGGTGCACATCTGGAGGGAGCCTATCTTGATGGAGCGGACATGAGTAAAGCAGATTTGAGAAATGCCTGTTTTGATGGAGCTCACTTACAAGGTGTAGATTTTAAAAAAGCAAAATTACAAGGAGCGTCTTTTCGTGATGCATGTTTGGATGGAAATACTCACTTTATGGATTGTACCTATGATACGGACACCGATTTTACTTCAACATCTATTTCCTGTACGCGTATAGACCCACGTACATTAACTCGATTGCAATGCAATATCAGAAAAAAACAGTGGGAAGAGTGGTATGATGAACATGCAATTCTGGAGTGGCCCACCCGTCTCTTCTGGTGGCTTTCAGACTATGGAACCATTTCCACCCGTTGCATAAAAGCATTCGTTTTTTTGATCATAATGGCTTTTTTCATCTATTCTTGTGTCATTGCCGTCAATACAAACATGGATAGTCTAGCGCCTCTCATTGATGCTATCCTTGCAAATATAGGTAATCTGATCCTCGTTGGTGCTATCTTTACAAATATCGTCAGTCTGGCACTCCTCGCTGGTGCCATCCTTACAAACATAGGTAGTTTGGAACTCCTTACTGGTGCTATCCTTACAAACATAGGTAGTTTGGAACTCCTCGTTGATACCATCGTTGCAAACATATGCAACCCGGAACTTTTTGCCGACACCATTCTTGCCACCTTCGGTTTTGGCAGTCTCTACGATCAACTCGAAGGGCCAAGCAGACTCCTTCTCGCAGCTCAGGTACTCAGCGGCTACTTCCTTCTTGCTGTCCTCATCACACGTTTCGCCGTCATGTTCCAGAGCCTGACTCCATAATTTTTTTCAGAAAAAAGAACAAGATCTTTTTGCAGCACCACTTCACGTAAGTCCTGTCAAAAATAAAAATAATTCACTTATAGATATTTTTTCGGTGACCGATATTGACGATAGTAACTATCACCTGTTCACGATCTATGGAGAGAACTACCCGATAATCACCGACCCTGAGTTTACGCATCCCGTCCATGTCGACCAGAGGTTCAGTATATCGCCAAGGTTCCATAAGAATACTCTTGATTTTATCCCGGATCCGAAATGCAGTAGATATCTCAAGACTGTCCAGATATTTTACCGCTTGGGATGTATAAATGAGACGATACACAAATCTCACTCGATTTTAGCCTGAAGCATCGCGTCAACTTCTTCAGAAGTATAGTAATTCCCCGCTTCAACATCTGCCAATGCTGCAAGGATCTCCTGCCGTTCCTCTTCAGTGACATAGTTGTCTGCATCCATAAAGTACTCAAGGACTCGTGAGATGACATCCTCATAGCTGGAATCCTTTTCTAACTTGAGCTCGTCTAATTTCCGCACAATTTCCGGTGGAAGGGTAATGGTGACTGCCTCAGTCATGGTGATCTTATCTATAGATCGCTGAAATCAAATACATTGTGGCAGGTATCTCACACCTCAGACGAAGTCTTCGCTGCCATGATTTCTGTAATATTCTGAATGTGATGACAACACAAACTCCATTTTCATCCCATCACACTTTGGTCAATGTAATTATATACCACTCAGAACAATATTCCATTAACCGTCAGTCACCCGAAAACAAACAACATCCAAACTTATCATGAATCAAACCCAAACCGCCAAACTGAGTGTAGTCTTTCTCTCGCTTCTCTACTTTCTACCGCTCATAACCATGCTCCTTATGGGACACATAATCCCGTTCCGTGAAATCCCTGCCCTCGCCTACCTCCTCTTCATCATCGTAGCATTGTTTCTCCTTCTCCCAGGAATAGGCACACTTCTCTACGTACAAATCGCCAACCCGGACAACCGATTCATCCTTCTCGCAGTTGCATCAGCAGTATTTGCTGTCGTTTTCATTTTCTTCACCCTCGCAAGCGGCTTCACACCCTCGGGCATTAATGGCAGTGTACAGATTTTCCTCTTCTTCCTCCTCCCGATTTTCCTCCTCATCCTCATTCCCGCATGGTTTACCATCCCGCATGCAGACGAGCCGCTCCGCATTCCACAGATACTTGCAGTCCTTGCACCAATTCTGGCCCTGTTCTTCATCTACTTCTACTTCCAGCGCCCAGATTGTCCGGTCGGTGCAATCTCTCCTGCCTATTCCCCGCTCGTAATGCCGATCTTTTTCGGAGCAACAGTAATCGTAAGTATCATCCTTGGCATCCTTCTCCTCTATCGCGGCATCACTCACCCGGACATCAAATAATATTTCTGATCACCCACCCAACCCATTTCATCAAAAGGACTACTGTATGAACACCAAAAAAAGCACCGGCACCGAATCAGCCCGCCTCGCCGTACTGGAGCTCTCCCTCATCTACTTCATCCCGCTTCTCGCACTCGTCCTTCACTACCTCGCCACGGCATTTTTTAAAATCCCTACTATTGTACTGGAGTACTCAGTCCTCTTCGGCTCGCTGCTCTTCAGCATCCCGGCCTTCATTGTAGTACTGCTCTTCCTTGTTCTTCCTGCTGACGGTGCAGTAAGATATGTCCGAGTCGCAAAGCCTGCGAAAAAATACATGCTTGCCGCAGTTTCCTCAATCGCCCTCGCGATCTATTTCGTACTGTGCAGCATTACCGGCTACGGCTTCATTCTTCCCAATCTCTCCGGCATCGTATCAACAATAGTCTACGTCTTTCTTCCGTTCGTCCTCCTCCTCTTCATTCCTGTCTGGTTCACCATTCCTATCGTAAAATCTCCCGGGCTTCCCAGATTTTTTGGCGTAATCTCTCCTCTCATTCTTCTTGCTGCTTTGACTTGCGGTCTTTTGGGTTTCGCGAACTTTTATTCCGGTGCAGGTGTTGGATTTATGCTCCGGTGCCTTGGAGCAGTTGTCTGTACTGTTGCCGGAATTTTTCTTATGATCCTTGCAGCCAACCATCCGGAAATTTTGGATGCAGAATAATTTTTTTTCAAGAGAAGTCATTCGATTTTTTGAAACACTGTACTCTCACAAAAAATTTCATTGGTTTCATCCAGGAATTTTTTCAAATAGGAGTTACACGGTATGATTTTTCTTAGAATAATCCGAGTGAGGCCAAGGACAGAAAAATCTCAAACGATGAAACTCATCACCGCGTAAGTCCTATTCAAAAAAAATTTCGCAGAAATATTTTCGTGATGTCACTGAAGGAGGGAACACGAATTATTTGTTCCACAAAAAAAATCATTTTTTGAAATTCTTTGGCGTGGTTACCCCAAACAAAACCATCGAAAAAAATCATACACGCATTGAATAATGTTTGGCCTTATCTGAAAATTTCTGCCCCATGATTCTGGGCTTTGGTTGCGATCACCATGCCGCCATCTCCGAGGTACTCCCGCGTTGACGCAACAATATCCTGATTTGACCGGTCGTAGACGGTGAACACGGCCGGGCCAAAGGAGCTGATGCCAACACCAAAAGCCCCTGCATCCCTCATGGCGTTCATGAGATTTGTGACCTCCGGCGGTTGAAGCGTGAGTTCGACCTTGTTGAAGCCGGTTGCCTGAATCTGATCAAGAACATGACCAAAGGATTCGATGTCTTTTTCGAGCAGGAAGGGGATGAGGTTCATGAAGATGAGGTGGGATACCTGTTCGACGTCATGTCTGGGAAGCGGACAATGGGTCTGAAAAATGTCGAGCTCTTCTTTTCCGCTGAAGCATGCTCCTTTGTTTGGTATCGCGAGAAGGACTCCCCAGTCTTCAGGGAATTCGTAGCGGCCGAGGAGAAGGGGCGGGTTTGCGTCGGAGGCGGATGAAGGCATGAAGGTTTTCTTTTCCTTGCAGCTGTGCCCCCCGTCGGCGATGAATCCTCCGTGATCGAAGGCGTGAACACCGATACCGGAGGTTCCGCCGCGGCCGATGATGGTTGCAAGTTCTACGCTGGAGATCGTCTCACCGATCTGTTCAGTGATGAGTTTTCCTGCGGCCAAGGACATCTGGGTACCGGAACCAAGACCAGAGTGGGCAGGATAGAGTTGGTGAACGGTGAAATGATAGCCTTCTTCAAGCGAAAAATGGGAGATGATTTTTTCTGTGGCAGCGGTGACTTTTCCAATGCAGGCAGACCTCTCCGGACAGTTAGAAATGGTTTTCGCGAACTCGATGGCAGTTGCGTCTGAAGGTTCGGCTTCAAGGATGAACTTGGGGTTTTCGAGGGTGAGCCCGATTCCTCCGTCGATTCGTGCGTAGGAACCGTTCAGATCGATTAAGGCGATGTGCAGTCTGGATGGGGTTTTGATAAGCATGTGTTGTCTGCCTTTTGTCTGTGTTTGGTGGTTGGGGAGAGGTAATGAAGGTTACGGGAGGTTTCCGGCATGGAGATTCTTGCCAGACACATTTTCTATTGAATGCAGGTCTTGAGCTAAAATTAATCTGATTTTAGGTACAAACATCTCGCAGCACAATCCATATATAATATCCACCACCACAT
Organism: Methanorbis furvi; assembly: GCF_032714615.1. Lineage (NCBI taxonomy): Archaea > Methanobacteriati > Methanobacteriota > Methanomicrobia > Methanomicrobiales > Methanocorpusculaceae > Methanorbis > Methanorbis furvi. The sequence goes on along the minus strand of NZ_JAWDKA010000004.1, from coordinate 16,869 downwards.
AACAATTGCAAAAGTCGGAAGTGAAACACTGCAAAAGTCGGAAGTGAAATACTGCAAAAGTCGGAAATAATTACTATCAAAAAAACTCATGACGCCAAAATATATTCCTCGAATCGCTGATGCCACTCTTAAAGAGGCTCTATCCACCTCTGGAGCCGTGCTTATCGAAGGGCCGAAATGGTGCGGAAAAACATGGACCGCAAACCATGCAGCAGCAAGCGTACTCTACCTGCAGGACCCTGACAAAACATCCTCATATCTTCAGATAGCTGACACCAAACCATCACTCCTTCTTGCGGGCGAAACCCCGCGTCTCATTGATGAATGGCAGATGGCACCGGTTCTCTGGGATGCAGTTCGTTTTTCAGTTGATCAACGGCAAAAAACAGGCCAGTTTATTTTGACAGGCTCTGCATCCCCACAGGACAATCTGGTTCAGCACACCGGAACTGGCAGAATATCTCGGATCTTCATGCGTCCGATGAGCCTGTTTGAATCTGGTGAATCAGATGGATCTGTCTCCCTCTCCTCCCTCTTTGCTGGAAATACAAACATTTCCGGCATCTCCTCCCTTGATATCAGACAACTTGCCTTCGCCATTGCCCGCGGAGGTTGGCCTGCCTCGGTAACAGGTTCGGAAAAAACCGCATTGAAACGAGCTGTTGATTACACGGAAGCAGTAATCAACTATGACATTTCAAAGGTTGACGGTGTGGAAAAAAATCCGATGCGTGTACGTGCATTGCTGCGTTCACTCGCCCGAAATGCAGGAACAATGGCGACAATAGCAACCATAAAAAGTGATATGGCCACAGATGAAGAAAGCATCTCCGAAAAAACCATATCAGGATATATCAATGCTCTCAAACGTATTTTTGTGATTGAAGAACAACCTGCGTGGAGTCCTGCACTTCGATCGAGAACAGCCATCCGTACATCGTCGAAACGGCATTTTGTGGATCCTTCCATTGCAGCAGCGGTTCTGCGTGCAACCCCAAAACGGCTTCTGGAAGATTTCAATACCTTTGGAATTTTGTTTGAATCATTGTGCATACGGGATCTCCGCATTTATGCATCAGCAATTGATGGAGAAGTGTTTCATTATCATGACAGAAATGATCTGGAAGCGGATGCCATCATCCAGCTGCGGGATGGTAGATGGGGTGCGGTCGAGGTAAAACTCGGATCACGTTCGATCGATGAAGCTGCAAAAAATCTCCAAAAGCTGCAAAGTAAAATCAATGCAGAGAAAATGTATGAGCCATCATTTTTGCTTGTACTTACAGGTGGCGAGTTCGCCTACCGTCGTGATGATGGTGTATATGTAGTTCCGATTGGATGTCTGAAAGATTGAATAAGTAGACATCCCTTGTATTTTATCCGGATTGACAAAAAATCAAAAGAAAAAATGGACCGGGCGGAAATTGAATCCGCGGCCTCGTCAATGCCAATGACGCGATCTACCACTGATCTACCGGCCCAACCAAGTTGTGCTTTAATACATTCGTTCAGCACAAATAAATAGATATTGCTTTTCTCCGCAAAAGCAAGAGCCATCACTTTATCGTATCAGCCGAAAAAAAGAGTACACAGAAATGTTAGGAATCATCGGAGGAACCGCACTCCTTGCAGCAAAACTCCCGCCTCTCGAAAAGAAAACAGTCGCAACACCGTTTGGAAAAACCGAAGTACTCGCAGGCTCCTTCGTCTTCGTTCCAAGGCATCAGAACACCACCCCGCCGCACAACCTCAACCACAAAGCGCATCTTGCAGCCTGCAAAATACTCGGTGTTGACCGGCTTATCCTGATCGGTTCCACCGGCAGCATGAAAGAAACCATTCGCCCGGGATCAATCGTCATCCCGGACGACTACTTCTGCCCCTGGGACATTCCCACCATGCATGACAACAGCATTCATCACGTCCCCCCGTCCGTGGACGACACGCTCCGGCAGGCGCTCGACAAAATCGTTCCGGACGCAGTCTCTGGAACCTACTTCCAGGCGCACGGCCCAAGATTTGAAACCCGGGCAGAAATTGCCTGTTATGCCTCGCACACCGACATCGTCGGCATGACGCTTGCCAGCGAACTCACGCTTGCCAACGAACTCGGCATTCCGGTAGCTGCCCTCTGCACAGTTGACAACTACGCAAACGGCATTGGCGGCGCTGATGCCCCTGACTATGACGAAATCGTCGCCGTCGCAAAACAGAACGGCGATCGGATCAGCAAAATCATCACCAGCATTGTGGAGAAACTCTCATGACACAAACAGACCCCGACATCTTTGGAACCAAAACCCAGACCCTCATCAGAAACATCCGCCTTGACGGCAAACCGGCCGAGATCTATCTTGACGGAACCGGAAACATCGCAAGCGTCGGAGAAAAAATCAAAGACCATGACGCAGAGTTCATCATCGACGGAAACGGCGCAACCGCCCTTCCCGGCATGGTCAACATGCATGCCCACTCCCCCATGAGTCTCCTTCGCGGCTACTCAGACGACATGCCGCTCTTTGAGTGGCTGTCCACCAAAATCTGGCCAACCGAAGCCCATTTGACAGAGTCAGACATCTACTGGGGAGCAAAACTCGCCTGCCTGGAGATGATCAGAACAGGCACCACCACCTTCAACGACATGTACTTCATGATGAACAATGTCGCAGAAGCTGTCGATGAAGCCGGCATCCGGGCATGTTTATCCTACTGCATGATCGACGGAGGAGACCATGAAAAGTTCGAGAAGGAGTGCTCGGTCATGGAAAAAACCGTCGCCACCCTCAAAGCTCGTGCAAACCCCCGCATCATCCCGGGCGTCTCCCCGCACGCAGTCTACACCGTTTCTGAAGAAGGCCTCCGCTGGTGTGCCGAGTTTTCCGAGCGGGAGAACATCCCGCTCCACATCCATGTCGACGAGACCGATGAAAATCCTGACTGCATCAAAGCTCACGGCATGCGTGTTGCCCAGTGGCTTGACCACTGCGGTGTTCTCTCGAATCGCTGCATCGCCGCTCACTGCTGCTGGCTTGATGCGGATGACATCCGTCTCTTCGCAGACCGCGGTGTAACTGTAGTTCACAATCCGGTCAGCAACATGAAACTCTCGGTCGGTCGTGCCCTGCCGTACCCGGAGCTGAAAGCAGCAGGCGTCAACGTGACTCTTGGAACTGACGGCGCTTCTTCCAACAATGACCTCGACATGTTCGGCGAGATGAAAACCGCAGCAATTCTTCAGAAGTTCTTCTGGAACGACCCGACCATCATGCCGGCAAGCGAAGCGCTCACTATTGCTTCCCGTAACGGGGCAAAGGCTCTTGGCATCAATGCCGGAGTGATTGCGCCGGGATTCCTCGCAGACATCATTCTTGTTGGAAAAACAGTTACTACAACTCCTGCGTTCAATACGACGTCGAATGCGGTCTATGCAACCTCCGGGCTTGCGGTTGACACAACGATCTGCGACGGAGCTGTTTTGATGCATGAAGGATTCATTCCGGGTGCTGAGGAAATTCTTGCAAAGTCCGAGAGAGTTGCCTTTGATCTGGTCAGACGGGCAACCGCCTGATTCTTTTTTTTTGAGTCCTGCCGAAGCGGTAATATAATTATCCAATACGGCAAACAGATTGTAGATTTTCCATTGGGCGAAATTTCTGTGAGCAACGTTTTGAAATATCATCTCTGGCATGTAATCGTCTATAAAACAGCCAGACTCTGCATAATTCCGGTCGTCCGGCTCGGTCTCTCTTATCGATACGAAAAGTGTGTGCAAAAAAGCAGCACTGCACTGATCTTCTGCAATCACACAACACTCTGGGATCATCTGCTGATCGGTGCTGCATGTCCGAAACACATGTACTTTGTTGCCGGCGAACATCTGTTTCGCAAACGCTGGCTCAGAATTCTGGCAAACGGCACAGTGAAGCCGATCATCAGACGAAAAGGTGTTCCGGCAACCGAGGTCGTCGAAAAGATCAAGACCACACTTGCCGAAGGAGCAAATGTCTGGATGTCTCCTGAAGGTGTTCGTTCCATCAATGGCGAGACCGCATTCATCTCGCCTGCGACAGGAAAACTGGTGAAGGAGAGCGGGGCAGGACTTGTGACCTACCGGATTCACGGCGGTTATCTCCGCAGTCCGAGATGGGCTGCGGTCAAGCGAAAAGGTCCGATGCACGGCGAGATGGTTGCCGAGTACACTAGAGACCAGCTTGCAGAGATGAGTGTTGATGAGGTGAATGCGGCGATTCGTCGTGATCTCTATGTCAACGCGTTCGATGATCAAAAGATCCGTCCGGCAGTTTACCATGGCGAGCGGCTTGCCGAGGATCTGGAGACGGTGCTGTATGTCTGCCCGCACTGTTGCGGGATCGCGAAACTCCACAGCAAAGATGATCTTTTTTCCTGCGACTGCGGGTTTGCGGTCCGGTACAATGAGTACGGTCTGTTTGAAAACGCCTGCGAGTATGCTATGCCGTTTGATAACATCGCTGACTGGGACAAGTGGCAGAGAAGGTATCTGCAGGATCAGATTCCGGCATTCTTAGAGACAACGTCCGTTGAGCCAATCGTCTCGGATGCTGATCAACGTCTGTACAAGATCAAGGATGGAGAAACAGAGCATCTTGCGACCGGCCGGTTTGCTCTGTTCACGGACAGGTTTGAGTTCGGCGAGGGTGATGAGGTACGGATATTTTTGTTTGAGGAGATTGCAGGATTCGCATTTTCCTTACAGATGAAGATCTTATTTTCCTGCAAAAACGGAACCTATTTTGAAGTGCAGTCCGATTATCCGCGTTCGGCGATAAAATACATGGTGCTGTACCGGTATCTGACCGGCAAGCCCTGTTATTAAAAAAAAATTATTTTTGGGAGAAGATCATTTTGAGGAGGTGAAGTGGTCTTGATCTCGTGCAGTGTGAACGGATGGTGAGGCGATTTTTTTGAAAAATAAGGAGATTATTTTTTTCGGATATAGTATTTGTAGCCAAATGTTCCATTGTAACCACTGATGATCTGTGGGATTCTCCGGATGAAATTTCGGTCGTACTCTGCATAATTTCCATTTACATCTTTGGCAATTTTACAGATAGTGTCCCAGTCAGTGATACATCCATGCAGACGTTTGTTTTCATCTTTGACGTATAGTTTTTTAGTAAGGTCACCATTGATGTGGGCGAGGTTGTTCTTATGACTGATGAGTTTGTCGTACTCAAAGGGATAGTAGCCTTCAGTGAGGGTATAGGCATTCCAACGCTGATGTTCAAGTTGGGAGTACTCTTCGAGTTCGTGATCGGTTATCTGATATGTTTCGTTTTCTTCTGTTGTGCTGATTTCATATCCTCTCATCCAGAGTACGTACTTGATGAATACAGCGAGTGCTGTTGAGGAACGTTTTTTGAGAAGTGGAAGTTCCTTCCAGGATGCAAGCGCTTTAGTATAATCAGGTTTGTCAGGATTGCTGTTCCCTACAAGGTTATAGGTTTCGTTGATGCAGACTGCACGCTGTTCGAGTTTGTTTTCAATGATTTTTTCATGAGAGTACATGCGTTCGCTGCAGCCGAAAGGAAATATTTTGACGGAGGTGTTTTGGGATTTCTTCTGGACCTCTGTCAAGAGTTTGTACTTCTGGATGTCACGAATTACAACAGAGATGTACGCCGGATAATTTTGTTTATAGTACCATGCCTGTATGTCAAGGGCTGCACGGATGTTGATTTCATCGTCATTGGTTGCGATAACGATGTAGTTATAATTGCCTTTGTTTTTTTCAAGGAGGTTGATGAGGTCTGCGGTTTCGGCATCGATATCGTCTTTCAAAAAGGTGAGATTGTAGTCGTTGGGTTCGAGCGCAGGGCAGTCACGGACAAAGAGGCTATGTGTTCGTTCAGCGTTTTTGTCGGCGACGGTTGCGGAGAAGGTGTACTGGCCATTTGTTCGACTACACCAGAGAGAGCTTTTGAGAACTTCGAGGCCGACATATCCTGCACCAATAAGGAGCATGGAGACATTTTTCCAATCATCGGTTACAGCGAGGTAGAGTGGATTGTCATAAAGAAGTTCGTAGGCCATGAGCTGCGGCTCGTCGATGTGGCGGGTGTAGACTGCATTGTTTCCGAGGGTTTGGGTTTTTTGATCGAGCAGATATTCAGCTTCGGTTTCATTGGAGGTTACATAGATGCGGATGTTGTCACGATTTTTGTGGGATGCAGATTTTTCCATGAGGGAGAGAGCAAGATCAAGGTTGATACTTCCGTCTGAGGAGATGAGATAGTAGGAGGTTTTCTTTTTGTGTGCAGGAGGTACGTTTTGTACTGATCTGTCGATGATGATGCAGCCGCATTTTTTTGCTTCTTCATATAGGAGATTTTCTTCGCGTTCACTGCGGCTAAGGCCGCAGATGATGTAGCTACCTGGAACTTTGTGTGTTTTCATGTCCCGAATGAGGGAGAGGGTTTTTTCGTTGAGGTCGCTGAAGATGTGACGATCGGTGAATCGGAATATCCATATTTTTCCGTAGGCAAGATAGTCGCCGATGACGGATAAGATGATGACGGCAGTACAGACAGGGGCAAGGAGATGAAGAATGGCGAGAAGAATTTCGTAACCAGTGATGAGCTCTTCGGAGTTTCCAGCAAGATGTGAGAGGACGTCACCGTAGTTGATCTCTAAGAGGAACATCTGCCAAGACTCAACGATTGCATGGACGAGTGTTGAGAAGACGCTGTACTCCTGGCTTAACGGGTAGTAGGCTGCAACTCCGGCAAGGAAGATGCCGAGAACCGGAATGGATCGGTACCATTTTTTCCGGAACAGGCGAAAAACAATGAGAAAGATGAGAGTCGCAGCAAGGATTGCATAGGAGAGGATAAGGGCAGTGGTCAAAAACATTCTGGTATGTGCTCCGTTTTTGGTATTGGTTAATTGGGTATTGTAAATGATATAAGTTGTGCAGACATTTGTTTTGTTCCTCAATTTAACAGATGCAAGATATAAGTATGCCGAAGATCATAATGAAATATGATTGATCATGAAGTTATTTGATACATTCAAAAAAATACAAACACCAAAAGAAAATTCAAATACCGATTCTTTTCTTTCATCCATGGCGAGTTCCATCCGCCAGGAGTACACGTTTCCATTCAGCAAATCGATTTTTGTGTCAAGTACGTTCAAGGATATGCAGAAGGAACGAGATGTGCTGCACAGGCGAGTGGTTCCGGAACTGAATGAGTTCGCCCGAAAGTACGGCGGATCGGTGCGGTTTACGGATCTACGGTGGGGAGTCAACACGACAGATCTTGAATCGAACGAAGGGGCAAAAAAGGTTCTGAAGGTATGTCTTGATGAGATCAACCGCTGCCGTCCGTATATGATTGTACTTCTTGGGGATCGATATGGATCGACATTCGAACGAAAACTGATCAACACCTCTGCAGAAAAGATACAATTTTCTTCATCATCGGAGATAGATGAAGAGATCAGTATGACAGAGCTTGAGATCCGATTCGGGGCACTGGAAAATCCTGATCAACTGGATCGCTGTCTGTTTTATTTTCGCAAACCGCTTCCAGAGGGACGGATGACGGAAGAACAGAAAAAAATGTATTATGGGGAGAAAGAGGATCGAGAGAAGATAGAGAAACTCAAAAAAACCATCATGGATAAAGGTGGAAGGATCTGTACGTATCATGTGAAATGGGATGAAGAAGAGGGAATAACCGGACTGGATGCATTTGCCCAAAAAATTACAGAGGATCTGCAGACGCTTTTATTGGAGGAGTGGGGAGAGTCACCAAAAGAACTGACCTGGCAGGATCGGGAACTGATCTCTGATCGGTGTTTTATTGCAGAGAAGTGCAGTCATTTTGTAGGACGCAAGGAAGCTGTTGCGCATTGCAAGAAGTTTGTTGAGGAAAAAAATACCTCTCTTCTGATCATCCGCGGGGAGGCAGGATCAGGAAAAAGTTCTCTGATGTGTCAGCTTTCGCGGGAGTTTGCTGATAAGGAACATGCGGTTGTTTCGATCTTCTGCGGGAACAGTACATACTCAACAACTGGATGGAATGTACTACAGAGTCTGGTGTACCGGTTTGAACAGATGCTTGGCATCACAGATCACTTTGGAACAGAGAAACATTCCAAAGAATTGGACCAAAGTGTGTCTGGTGAGAAAAACAGTACACCTACACTCAAGGACTGGCGGGATCGGCTTGGAGAACTGATGGGTATGTACATCTTCCAGACCAAAAAAACACCGGTTATTTTGATCGATGCTCTTGACCAGCTGCTGCAGGATGAGAATGCCAGAAATCTGGAGTTTTTACCAGAAATTTTGCCGGAAGGATCAGTTGTTCTTATCTCCTGTCTTGCGAATCACAGAATTTCCGAGCATCTGCCGTTGATGCGGTCTGCGGAAGAGTGGCAACTGCCGGAGTTGAGCGATCAGGATATCAGGGATGCAATTCATGGTATTCTTTTCGCAAACCGGAAGGAGCTGGACAAACGGGTGATTGAGGAGCTTTTGCAAAAATCCGGAACAGGAAATATTCTGTATCTGAGTATGGTTCTGCAGCGGCTGATAATGTTTGATACTGAGGATTTTGCAGAGATTGCCGCTCTTGAAAAGGAAATGAATCCAGATGATGCCGTCAGCAACTACATGATCAGAATCATCCATGAACTGCCAGAGGATCTTGAGGGGATGTGTGTTGCACTCATCGATGAGGCAGGAGAGCGGATTAATGCAAGTCTTGTCGATACCGCCACAGATCTGATTGCAGCCTCACGGTATGGACTGAGGGAGACGGATCTTGCCGAGATTTTTTCTGCGCATGATCTTGTCTGGGATACTGTGGACTTCACGCTGTTAAAGCGATATCTTGCGATCTATTTCATGGAGCTGGGGGATGGGAGAGTCAACTTCACGCACAAAAGTATTCGGGAGGGATTGCGAAATGACACAGAGCGGCTGCCGGAGTATCGGCAATGGATCTTCTCACATCTTGCAGAACTGAAAGATGATGATCCGGTTCGAATAAGCGAGATGGTGTACCATGCGTACGCGGCAGATCAACAGGAGTTTTTGATTGCGTACTTTGGTGACATATATGTTCGGCATGAATCTGAGGTTCTGCAGATCACCGCATCCGCAGTCAGGGACATCTGTCTTTCCGGAGGCAGTGAATGGTTTGGCGGCCTGGCAGAAGCTGCAGGAAGAGCATATGCAGAAGGATGCATCCAGTTTTTCCTGTTTCAGGTAGATGAACAGTTCATAGACTCCATAGAGGAGATGCCAATTAGTCTCTTTTTGATGAATAAACTTCGGTATGGACTGGAGGCTCTGCCAAATGTGGAGGAAAATTCAGAAGCACAGAGAGATCTCTCAGTCAGTCTGAACAAAGTCGGAGAAGTATTCGAGAAGCAGGGGAAACTCAAAAAAGCACAACAAAAATATCAAAGAGCGATGAAAATTTTTGACCTGCTCGAAAAACAACTCGGAACACCAGAGGCAAAGAGAGATCTCTCAGTCAGTTTGAACAAAATCGGAAATATTTTCGAGAGGCAGGGGAAGTTCGAAGAAGCACAACAGAACTATCAACAAATGATGGAGATTGCTGAACAGCTCGCAATACAACTCGGAACACCAGAGGCAAAGAGAGATCTCTCAGTCAGTCTGAACAATATCGGAAATATTTTCGAGAGCCAGGGGAAACTCGAAGAAGCACAACAGAACTATCAACAGGCGATGGAGATTGATGAACAGCTCGCAATACAACTCGGAACACCAGAGGCAAAGAGAGATCTTGCAATCAGTCTGGACAACGTCGGAGATATTTTCGACAGACGGGGGAAGTTCGAAGAGGCACAAAAGAGCTATAAACAGGCGATGGAGATTCGTGAACAGCTCGCAATACAACTCACAACACCAGAGGCAAAGAGAGATCTCTCAGTCAGTCTGAACAAAATCGGAAATATTTTCGAGAGCCAGGGGAAACTCGAAGAAGCACAACAGAACTATCAACAAATGATGGAGATTGCTGAACAGCTCGCAATACAACTCACAACACCAGAGGCAAAGAGAGATCTCTCAGTCAGTCTGAACAAAATCGGAAATATTTTCGAGAGCCAGGGGAAACTCGAAGAAGCACAACAGAACTATCAACAGGCGATGGAGATTGATGAACAGCTCGCAATACAACTCGGAACACCAGAGGCAAAGAGAGATCTCTCAGTCAGTCTGGAAAAAGTCGGAGATATTTTCGAGAGGCAGGGGAAGTTCGAAGAGGCACAACAGAACTATCAACAGGCGATGGAAATTTGTGAACAGCTCGAAAAACAACTCAGAACATCAGAGGCAAAGAGAGATCTCTCAGTCAGTCTGAACAATATCGGAAATATTTTCGAGAGGCAGGGGAAACTCGAAGAAGCACAACAGAACTATCAACAGGCGATGGAAATTTGTGAACAGCTCGAAAAACAACTCAGAACACCACAGGCAAAGAGAGATCTCTCAGTCAGTCTGAACAATATCGGAAATATTTTCGAGAGCCAGGGGAAACTCGAAGAGGCACAACAAAAATATCAACAGGCGATGGAGATTCGTGAACAGCTCGCAATACAATTCACAACACTTGAAGCGTATGACGATCTGGCAGTTTCCCACTGGAATCTTGGTATCGTTGTATTGCGTTTGGAGATTATTGAAGAAGCTAAACAACATTTCATTCAAGCAGCAACAATCTGGGAGTTACTCGCCCAAAATACTGATCATCCGGTATATCACGAGCGTTATGCAATGGCAAAAAATGCATTGGAGAATTTCTGATCCAATCAAGAGGATTCTAAAATCATGCCCGACATCTTTGAAGAAGAACATCAGAAACAGCAGGAGTACAAACGCCGCATCATGGAGGCAGAACAGCCCCATCTCACCAACAAAGGAAACATCATGACACAAAACGAACTCAGACCACAACACATCATTATCTTCTCAGCCGGAGAATCCGAGAAAAATGGCAACCTTCCGATCGTAAAATCCTATCTGCAGAAAAACGGACATAACGCCTGCGACTGGCGGGAACTGTTTGCCACCGCACGTGATGCGAACATGATCGCCCTTCTTCCCATGCTGCTCAAAAAAATTCCCACATTCGACTTCGCCATAATACTCAGTGACGGAGTTGACACACTCAAAAGTCTCCGGGGAAAAGAACTCACCATCGAAGAAAGACAGAGAATTATGCGGGATAACGTACTCTTTGAAGCCGGTCTCTGTACCATGAGCTTAGGAACAGACCGTGTCCTTCTCCTCATCGAAGATGACATTCGCATACCTGAAGATCTCAGCGGCATCGAGGTTGGAAAAATCGGTGTCACCAACATCACATATTCCAATGAAATTCCTCACGATCTGGAAAAAAAACTCGACGACGTTCTCGCACACATCAGCAAACATGCCAGACATATTTCGCCTATCGTAATCGGAGCTGCAGTCTCCACCGCAGACGGCTATGTCAACAACTTCATTCTCCGGTTCTGGGAAAATATCGGCAAAGGATTTGAAGATCAGGAGACCAAAGAAACTCATCATCCGGATCAGGAGAAGATACGCATGGAAATCCTTCTTCCAAAAACAATCGGGCCGAATCTGGGTAAAAACATCTGGGCATATTACACCAAAAATGTACCCAGGAGTGGATATATTAAAAATGGACAGTTTCGGGGTGTTGAATTCCGCTATACGATGGACGGGGATGGAAACATGACCGTGATAGATATTCCTTCAACGATTACCGCATCATATAGTACCGTAACCGAAATTCTCCATCTGAGTGCTGATGAAAAAGGACATGACGCTCATGCGGAAACACGATTCCTAACTAAAGAGCTGGACTCCTTCCGGTTTACTCTTCACAAACTCCTTGCCGGAGAACTCATCGCCGAAAAAGAGCAAAGATTCGGAAAACAGGAGGATGAGGTACAACGAATTCTTCGTGGAATCCATCGGATGGAAGTTAAAGAATTCGATGAATCCTAACTAAAATTCCAATCAGAACAGGCCAAAATCTCGGTGGAAACAGCACTGCCCTGCTGATAATATCCGATAGAACGCACAGTATCTATCGGATAATGTCGGAAGGAAGAAAGTCCGGCAAAAAACATGTCCGGGATGCAGTTCTATGAACTGCCATCCACCGACCTCATTATACGGCGATAGAGATGAGATCTTTTTTCGGAAGGTTATTTCTCCATCCAAAAATATGCTAATATCATCAGAGTATTACCTAAAATCTCAAAATAATGGCATATTGCAGATATTTTTGGTACATCCACCCGATGTACCGAAAAAAGAGGGGTAGATCTCTCCATCACCCCATTATCCATCAAATAGTAACCTCTATCTATCAATACATCAATTTATCAATTATGCTACGGATATTCCTCTCATCCACCTACCGCGATAGTCGGTCTCTTCGCCCTGATCAGAGTATATCTTCATCGGTTTCAGGCACATGGATTCAAACATCACACCATCATTTGCGGCCTTGGCGACCGCGGGACCTCCTTCATTATAGATGCAGTCCGGGAAACAGAGCGAAACAAACAAAAACTTCCGAAGATTATCGTCATTGAAAAAGATCCGAACAACCCGACAATCAAAACCTGCCAGGACGAAGGAATCACTGTCTTCATCGGAGATGCACGCGACGCAGACATCCTCACGCTCGCACGGCCCGAACATGCCGCAAAAATATTCTGCTTCCTTCCGAGTGACGGCTGCAACATCGCTGTTGCCAACACTCTCACAGACATCTATCTCAAAGAACAGATATCCCAGAATAGGATCAAATGCTACCTATCCATCTACAACCTTGATCTCCACCGTCAGCTCATGGATAGAAAGATCACCATCCGCAGCAATGAGGCGTCCGATATCGAGCTTCCAATCGATTTTGATTTCTGTTACTCCCATGAGTACCTCTCGCAACGTGCCGTAACAAAAGGCATACGAAACCTGATCGCGAAAAATCCAAGATTTGAAGACCACACCACAACACCACCAGTATTCTATGTAATCGGTGCCGGGCACATTGGCAAGGAGATCATTGCAGATCTTGCACGTCTCTGCCACCTCAAAAACTCGGTTCAACATGATAATGTGACAGAAAGATATACCTATCACACACCCGCTGTCATTCATGTAATCGACAAAGACCAGGAAGCAGAAGAACACCTCTATCAGGCATATCCCATTCTTCGAAAAATAAAACCAATCAATGTATCCATCTCTATGCTCTCTGCGGAAGATGAAATAGCATCCATTAAAAAATCCGGAACTCCCATCGAAACCGATCCGTTGACTCTCCCGCTTCCCGATATTACATTCCATACATGCGACATTGCACTTCCCTACAATCTCAACAAACTTGCAGCGAAAATTCTTGAAGACAAAGCGGACGCAGTCATCATCGCCACAGGAGATGATGCCAAAACAGTATCAACTGCTCTCTCCATTGAACATGAATTTGATACTCTCGCCGGCCCAGATCAAAATGCGACAAGACCAATCATCTCTATCTACTACGAAAAATTCGGTGGTTTTGATGCATTCTTTGGAAACTCTCGCGACAACAAACTCAGTCTTGCCTACACCAAAATAATCAGACATCCTTCCGGCAAAACTACCCCGGGTCCCTCGGGCTGCCCGACTCATATCCAGCCGCTGGCGAATTGGTCTGCATTTACCTATCACAAAGACAGCACACACGACAAAGTTGACATAATCGCTCAGGGAGCTGACGCCTGCTACAGTCGTCACGACTACACAAAAGACATCTTCTCCTCAGGAGGGCCAAACATAGAACCTTTGGACAACGAAGAATCGTTGGACGAAAAAGCACGTGAAGAATTAAAAATGAGTAGGAAGAAGAGATGGGATGAACTTCCAGAGATCCAACAAAAACAGAACAGGGATCAGGTGTATCACAATTACATCAAACTCAATCTCCTTGGCTATTCAGTCATCGCAGAGAAAAAACTCAAAGAAGGAAAAAATATCCCTGACGGATATGAAAAGGTGGAATGGACAGAAATCCAGAGTGAACTTCAATCTAATGTGGAGTGGCTTTCCCGTCTGGAACACCAGCGATGGTGGGCAGAACAACTCCTGGCAGGTTGGCACTACAATCCAGTACGCAATGACCCTCTAAAACATCACCCGAACATGCTGCCGTTTGAAGATCTCCACGACAAAGGAGATGAAGACAAAGACCGATTCGCCGTCTGTGAGATGCAGGTTTCCTTCAGCTACGCAGATTACATTCCCATAAAACGAATATGAACCCAACAACCTCGGTATCACTGACACTCACCCAAAAAATCACCGAGCTATGCCTTTCCCTCCCTGAACTGATCTTCCTCATAGGTGATGATAGTTTCATCCTCGATACAGCAGAAGTGTTCACCAAACTCGGACACTTCTGTCACCCGCTTGTGATAATTGTCTTCGCTGACTCACCTGAAGCAGTGCGAGATAAAATCGTCGCCAGACTTCCCATTCTCCATCCTGACACGCAGAAAAAAGAACAGGAAACAATTCGCCATCTTACCGGCATATCAGATGCCTGCCTTCCCCTTCCAGCAATCACCTTCAAAAAACTGACGGATCTCACTATATCCCCGATCCAAAATACAAAATACGCAGTGATCATCGATCGAAATCATCTCGATCAAACAAAATTCATCTCTTCAAAAACATCTATCCTGACCGAGGAAATTACCGACATTGGAGAAACAGACCAAACTGAATTTATCGCACAAGCAGTACACAGCCGCTACGCACACAAACACCACAAACCAATCCACTGGAATGAACTAACACCAACTCAGCAGGATCAAAACATCTGCCAGGCCGCACATCATCTCATCAAATTTGCAATCCTTGGTTATCGCATCTGTCCGGGAGAAGATCCGAAGAAATGGAATCAGCTCCAGCAGCAGCTCACGACAGAGGGCATCTCATTCCTCGCGGAACTCGAACACAACCGTTGGTGGGCAGTTATGCTTGCGAACGGATGGCATCTGAATGAAAGGCGGGATGATCAACAGATGTTGCATCCCGACATGATACCATACTCCTGCCTGAATCAAGAAGCAAAACAAAAAGACATTGACGCGTTCGAAAGTATTCAGATGATCTATCAGAAGACAGGATATCATCCAGAAAAATACAAACCAAAAACAAATTCAGAAAACTGATCCCAAACGATCTTTCCCGCAAGGTTGCACAGATATCAAAAAAAATTATTTTTCTGCAAAGATCATCCGAAGAAGATCCACAGACTGAACCGATCCGTACCCGCCTTTCGCGGCAACCTCTTTTTCTGTATACATCGAGACTGAATCCTTTTCGCCAAGACCGAGCACCGCGAACGGCACTGCATCTCTTGTATGCGTCTTCTTCGCAATAGGCGTCGGGTGATCCGGCATCAGCATCACACAGCCGTCGAAGTTGTCAAGAATGTAGCCGACCGCCTCATCCAGCTGCTCGATTGCCTTAATCTTCTCTTCAACAGATCCAAGATGCCCAGCCTCGTCCGGTGCCTCGACATGCATATAGACAAAGTCGACATCGCCTTTCAGCGTCGAAACTGCTGCCTTTGCCTTGCCCAGATAATCCGTATCAAGATAGCCGGTCGCGCCCGGAACTTTTACAATCTCCATGCCGGCACAGCGGGCAATACCGAACAAAAGATCAACCGCGGAAATGACCGCACCTTTCTTGCCGAACATCTCAGAGAATGCCGGCATCGCAGGTTTTGCTCCTCCGCTCCAAGGCCAGATCATGTTTGCCGGATTTTTTCCTGCGGCAATACGCGCCTTGTTGACTGGGTGGTTTGCGAACACATCATAGGAAATCACCATATAGCGGTGGAGCACAGCTGCATCCTCGCCGACCGGGAGGTAAGGGTCGATCACTTCATCAACGATATCGTGCGGTGCTTTGGTTACCGAACCTTTACCGTTCGGCAGCATCAGAACATTTCGATAGGAGACTCCCGGATACAGTTTCACATCAAAATCCTTCAGCCGCTCGGAGAGCGATGCGAACAGTTCCTTTCCTTCCGCACTGCTGATATGGCCTGCGGAGAAGTCCTTCATTTTTCCGTTCTCAATCGTCACAAAGTTGCAGCGGTAGGCGAGATCGTTTGGACCAAACGGAACGCCCATGCTCATCGCTTCAAGAGCGCCGCGGCTGGTATAGTATTTTGCCGGATCATAGCCAAGGATCGACATGTTGGCAACGTCAGAACCGGGTTCCTGAGAGTCCGGAACCGTACGCATCATGCCGCATTTTCCTTCGCGGGCAATACGGTCCATGTTCGGTTTCTTTGCAACCTCTAGCGGAGTTTTTCCACCAAGCTCCGGAATCGGTTCGTCCGCCATGCCGTCTCCAAGAATCAGAAGATATTTCATATTTTTCTCTGAATAGTATGGACCTCTCACGCTGATAAAAGGAGTTGTCGAAGACTTGTGTTCAAGGGAGGCAATCGATGGAGTTCACGTGTTCGGTTTTTTCGTGGGAGACAGGACCGTCTCCGAACAGCTTTGTCGAGAAATTCGTTTATTGGTAACTCTAAACATTTTTTGTAGCTCCGCCCACGGAACACACAGAGTACACGGAAATTTCACAGAAAAAATCACGGAGCAGACGTGAACAACACGGAACTTACAATTTTGTGATAATTTTTCTCGTGATAATTTTTCTCGTGATAATTTTTCTCGTGATAATTTTTCTCGTGATAATTTTTCTCGTGATAATTTTTCTCGTGATAATTTTTCTCGTGATAATTTTTCTCGTGATAA